>JAFGKQ010000334.1 GCA_016928495.1 Candidatus Fermentibacterales bacterium | reverse complement strand
TGCATCGCCTCCCGCAGGCGCTCCAGCAGCAGTGCCGGACATGCCGCCAGCACGGGGGGCTCATCGCTCGGAGAAAGCACCGAGAGCTCGAGCTCGACCGGCTCCGGGATCCCGGGGACGGCCCCCGGCGTGACGGAGTGCTGCGCGCTCGCGGCCCCGGCCGACAGCAGGAGGATCGTTGCCGCCGACATCATCGAGACTGTCCTCATCGCCACGTCCTTCCCGGCGGTTGCACGGCCCGGCCGGCAGGCCCGGCCCGGCATGCCTTGCACGGGCTCGTATATGGAGAAGCGGCGCGCGGCGCAACCGCCCTAGTCGGCAACTCCCGCGGACTGCACGAAGTCGATGTAGACGGTGTAGGCGACGGTGTAGGCGTCCTCGGCGGCACCGAGCTCCGAGAGGCCTGTCTCGCCGTCGTCGTAGCACTGCCGGGCCTGCTCCAGCTCAAGCTCGGCTATCCGGTAGTCGGCGTAGAGCAGGGCGCCGCGTATGGAGGCGACATGGTTGTAGAAGCCCAGGTTCTGGGTCTCCCAGTCCGTGCAGCCGAAGGAGGCGAGCTGCTGCGCGCTCATGAGGCCGGACGCGCTCTCCGTCAGGGCCATGAAGCTGGACAGCGCATCCTCCACGAAGCCGATGCTCTCGAGGGCCTGCTCGATCGAGAACCTCTCCACGATGCTGCCGTAATCGTCGTCAGGGTAGGCGGACGTGTCGGTCTTCGGCTTGGCCGCGAGGCAGGCCGCGGCGGTCAGCGCGATCAGCACGGCAAGGGCTCTGGTCAATTCGAACCTCGCTTCCGGCTCGCTGGTCCGGGGTCAGGGCCCCGGGAACGGGTCGTCAACCATGGCCGGGCTGAAGACCTCCCGGGTCGTTCCCTCGTCCCACCTATGGTTGGTCTCGATCCCGCCCGACGGACGGGCCCGCACCCGGGACGGCTCCCGGGCACGGGCCCTTGTGCATCGAACCCTAGCGGTTGACCAGGACGCAGCCCTCGAGCCCTACGACATCGAAGGACTCGCCGGCGATGGTTCCCCTGATCAGGACCCCGTCGCGGTCGGCGACGAGAGCGCTATCTGAGGCGGGCGGGATCTCGCTCGCCATCTCGCATGCGACGTACTTGGTGTAGGTGTCCACCGGGTCCGAGAGGTCGACCCTTATGGTGGTCCCGTAGTCGGTGACGGAGGTCGTGGTGGAGTGGTAGTGCCCCTCGACCGTCACTTCCCTGCCCATCCAGGCGTTGAACATCTCCGCGAACTGGTCGACGGGGATGGGCGCTTCTCCGTCGTAGGCGTAGGGGCTGGTCTCGACCGGCTCGAGCGCGGCCGGAGGATCCACCAGCACGGCACCGGTGATCTCGATGTCACCGGTCCAGGAAAGCTCCGCCGTTCCCCGGACGGCTATCAGCTCACCCCTGTGGACGGAGATCTCGAGAGGCTCCGCGAAGGTCGCGGTCAGGAGCTCCTCGGCGGCCTCGGGGTCCATCACGAGATCGAGCTCGCTTTCCACAACCATGCTGTCGCCATACCAGATCGACGGGTAGCCGGCGACGGTGACCTGCATGCCGTCCCAGGCGTAGAAGGCTTCATAGAGGGCTGCGGCGCCAACGGGCGTGTCGGCAGTCACCTCGTCCGGGTTGAGAGTTCCCTCCGGATAGAGCGGAGCGACCTCGACCACGGGAGTGGTATCGGGCTGGACCGTGTCTCCCTGGGCCGGGGTCTCGCCGCTCTCTTCGCCGCAACCCGGAAGGACGGAGATCAGCAGGATGCTCCCTGCTGCGGCAAGAAGACGTGCGGTTCTCATAGACCCCTCCTTGTGTGTCTCGAACGCAGACGGCAGGAATTGCCGACTGTTGAGCGCGGATATAACACCCGCCCCGCAGAACGAAAAGTGACGGGTGACGGGGACGTAGTTAAAGTAACTTAAGAAACTTGGCAGTTTATATGACCTATGCGGAGGTTAAGATGCCCAACGTGTATGCCGAACTGCTGTGAAGGCTTGTGGGGACGATCGGTCCGTCCCCTCGCTTGATGGCAGTAGGTTGTCCCGGAGGAACCTACTCCGCCAGAAGGACCAACCTGGCATCGACAGTCGTGCCCCCTGCCCGGAGGCGGACGACGTAGAGGCCGCTTGCCGGAGGTCCTCCGGGAGCTCCGCAGGCATCCCACTGGACAACGTGCTGGCCCGGCGCGATCTCACCGATGTCGCGGTGATCCACGAGGCGCCCCGAAAGATCGAAGACATCCAGCGAGACCGTCTGCAGAGCCGGGGCGAGCACCATCAGCGAAGCGGCAGAGACTGCCGGGTTCGGGAAGACCGAGAGGATCCGCAGGCCCTCCTGCACGGGAGGATCCCCCTCGATCCCCGTCTGGTTGGCGTGCAGACCCATGCTGTGGCCGTAGCCCCCCGCTAGTCCGACGAAGTCCTGATTGGGCTCCGGGACCAGGCATTGGCCGTAGTCGTCGTTGCCCCAGCAAACGATGCTGCTGTCAGCCTTCAGGCCCAGGCTATGGAGCCAGCCAGCCGAAACACCGGTGAAGTCCTGGTTGGGCTCGGGAACGGTACATTGACCTTCGCCGTCATCGCCCCAGCAGGCGACGGTCCCGTCCGTTCTGAGGGCGAGCGTGTGGTAGTAGCCGCAAGCGATGGCGATGAAGTCCTGGTTGGGAGCAGGCACGTCGCACTGGCCCCGGCTGTTGTCCCCCCAGCATACGATGGAGCCGTCCGCCCTGAGCCCCACGCTGTGTCGGCCTCCGGCCGCAACTGCGGCGAAGCCGTCGTTGGGAGCGGGCACCACGCACTGACCGTAGACGTTCCATCCCCAGCAGACGATGGAGCTGTCCGCCTTGAGGGCCATGCTGTGCTGACTGCCTGCGGCGACTGCCGTGAAATCCTCGTTCGGGGCGGGCACGTCGCACTGACCGTAGACGTTCCAGCCCCAGCACACGATCGTCCCATCGCTCTTGAGGCCCAGAGTGTGGTTGCTTCCGGCTGCTACCCCTGTGAAGTCCTCGTTAGGGGCAGGCACGTCGCACTGGCCATAGTTGTCGGCTCCCCAGCAGAAGACCAGGCTGTCAGCTCTCAGTGCGGCACTGTGCCATCTGCCTGCGGCGACCGCCTCGTACTCCTGATTGGGCGAAGGCACCGAGCACTGGCCGTAGTCGTCCCATCCCCAGCACTCGATGGACCCGTCGGACTGGGCGGCGGAGACCCCGGCAAGCACGCCACAGAGCACGACCAGAGCCGCGATCCGGACCACGAGATCCATCATCACTCTCGACTCCTTCGAGCAGGCAGTCA
>JAFGKQ010000333.1 GCA_016928495.1 Candidatus Fermentibacterales bacterium | reverse complement strand
AGCTCCAGCCTGGCCGATGGACCCACCGAGACGATATCGAACTCGCCCTCCAGATCCGTGGAGGAGAGGCTTATCACCGTGTCGAGGACGGTGCTCCCGTCCTTGACGAGGCCCAGGTCCAGCTCGAGGGTCCCGGTGTCGAGCAAACCCTCACCTCTTTCCGTCCTGCTTCACCGAGATCATGGACGTCACGCTGTCCACGAGTCGGTCGAGGGTTCCGGTATCGGCCGCCTGGAAGAAGAGCCGTGCCAGGGGCTCGGTTCCGCTCAGCCGGACCAGGACCCAGGTATCCTCGGGCTCGAGGTAGAGCTTCACGCCGTCCCGCCTGTCCACGGAGAGGACCGGAAGGCCCGCCAGCTCTCGAGGCTCGGCCCGGACGAGCCTCTCCATGAGGAGGGACATGGTATCGTCCTCGAGATCCACGTCCATCCTCAGGTTGTGGAGCCTGCCGTAGGTGGGCCAGAGATCGCCCTCGAGCTGGGCTCTGAGGCCCTTGCCTCTGGCGGAGACCATCTCCGCCGCCAGGAGACATGCGAGGATCCCGTCCTTCTCGGGAACGTGCCCCAGAACGGACATCCCTCCACTCTCCTCACCGGCGAGGACCACGTCTTGCTCGAGCATGGCGGCACCCAGGTACTTGAACCCCACCGGGGTCTCGAGCACGGGCAGATCGTGAGCTCTGGCGACCCTGTCCATAAGGCTCCCGGTCGAGAGGGACCTCACCACCAGTCCCCTCCAGCCCTTCTCCAGCACGAGATACTCCAGCAGCAGGGGAAGGTAGTCGTGCGGCTGCACGAATGCCCCGGTCTCGTCGACGATCCCGAAGCGATCGGCGTCGCCGTCGGTGGACAACCCGACGGAGGCCCCGCTGCGGACGACCTCCTCCGAAAGCTGCCTCAGCCCCTCTTCGCACGGCTCCGGCCTCTTCCCGCCGAAGAGCGGGTCCCGACGATCGTGTATCGTCCTGACGGCGCAGCCATGCCTCCTGAGAGACGCATCGAGGACGCCCCTGCCGGTTCCGTAGAAAGGGTCGTAGACCACGCGCGGAGGGCAGCGCCTGATCCTGTCCCAGCCGATGAGCGCGCCGAGATCTTCCAGGTAGGCGGGGATGAAATCCCTGGTCTCCACTCTCCCCTTCGCGCCCGAGGCCGGGCCGGCATCATCTTCCTGGCCGGCGCCTCCGGCCGCATGGCGCTCTATGGCGTCCGTGACGTCCTTGCCGGCAGGCCCCCCATGGAACGGAGAGAACTTGATGCCGTTGTAGAGCGCAGGGTTGTGGCTCGCCGTGAAGTTGACGGCAGCACGTGCCCCGATCTTCCTGACAGCGTGAGACAGCACCGGGGTAGGCACCGGGCGGTCCGACAGCAGGGCAAGGAAGCCCCGGCTCGCGAGACGCTCGGCAGCCATTGCGGAGAGCTCGGGTGAGAGGAACCGCGTATCTCCGCCCACGCAGACGGTGGGCTGATAGTGGAGACCGGCGGCGGGCCTGTCCTCGGCAAGCAGGAAGGCGGCTATCGCATCTATCACCTTCTCGACCCGATCGAAGGTGAACTCGCGCCCAATTATGCCTCTCCAGCCGGAGGTTCCGAACCTGATGGCAGTCATCCCGGTGACGGCCTACAGAGGTGCGGGGCTGCTCTCCAGCGCAGCCTCCGGGTCCGGTGCAGCCTGGGAGCCGTGTCCGAGCAGCTCGAGGGCCCGCTGTACGTACTCGTCCTGCGGCGCGAGTATCCGGTAGTAGGTATCCATGCTCCAGATCCTGAGGGCGATCTCCCTCAGGAGCGCCCTCTCTATGTAGGGCAGAGCCTCGTCGAAGCTCTCCTCACGCCACTCGAACCCGTTCTCGGAAAGGAAACCCCTGAAAGCGCTTATCACGCTCTCATCGGGCCAGAAAGCCTCGTCCAGGTCCGGGTTCTCCGTCGTGTACTCGCTGGCGAAGCCGAAGAAGTAACCCCCGTACTCCAGATCAGCAACGAGCTCGACGTCGATGCTGGTTTCCTCTATGACGATGTCCGGCTCTATCCCCCACTCGGCCTCTGCCCCGGGCTCCATGAAGTCATCGAGGAGGGTCCTGTCGATGCCGCGACCGGAGGGGGTGTAGTATCTCGCCGTAGTCAGCTTCACCGCGTAGTGCCCCAGGCCGCTGTAGTCGCCCAGGTCGCTCAGGGACTGGACGGAGCCCTTGCCGAAGGTCCTGGTGCCAACGATGGTGGCGGCTCCATGGTCCTGCAGCGCACCTGCCAGGATCTCGCTGGAGCTGGCGCTGCCGCCGTTGACCAGCACCACCAGGTCCCCCCTGAAGAGGACTCCCCTGCTGGTCTCGTAGCTGTGCTCTCCCACGGCGTTCCCCCTCGTGGTCACCACCAGGGCCCCGGCTGGGAGGAACAGGTCGGCGATCTCTATGGCTGGCGTGAAAAGGCCTCCCGAGTTGTTCCTGAGGTCGAGGATCAGACTGGCAGCGCCCTGCGACTGGAGGTCCCGGATGTCCCTGACCACTTCGTCGCAGGACTCCTCGGCGAACCTGGAGAGCCTGAGGTAGCCGATGTCGCCGTCGATCAGGAAGCTCGCGGAAACGGAGGGGTAGTCTATGACGTCCCTCACTATGTCGAAGTGGAGGGAATCGCCCAGCCCCGGGCGGACCACGGTTATCGTGACCTCGGTTCCGCGCGGTCCTCTCAGGATGGAGACCGCCTCCTGGGTCGTCATGTCGAAGGTCGTCTGGCCGTCTATCTCCACGACCCTGTCTCCGCCCCTGACACCGATCCTGTGGGCGGGAGTCCCCTCGATGGGCGAGATGATCGTCAGCCAGCCATCCCGCTGGCCGATGGTCACGCCGATGCCCTCGAAAGAGCCCTCGAGCTGGATCCTCAGGTTCTCGAACTCCTCCGGTGTCAGCAGAACGCTGTTCGGATCGAGATCCTCGAGCATGCCGGTGATCGCAGCCTCGATGAGCTCCGTGTCCGCGACGCTGTCCACGTAGGTCGCGGAGGCTATCGAGTAGACATCGAGGAAGAGCTCTATCGCCGATGACCTGGTCCTGCTGGACTGCGCCTGAACCGTGGGCAGCACGAAGAAGCTGCTCGACACGAGGAGGCCGAGGGCCGCGAAGACCAGCAACCAGCTCACGACATACTTCTCAGACTGTCTTCCGCGGTGACTCAATGTTCTCTCACTTCCCTGTGTCGAGCCCGGACACGGCATCCAGGATGATCCGATCCTGCTGGTGCCCGGGCAGCCCGGCGTCAACGACGAGGAACCTGCTCGATGCCCGTGCGAGCTCGAGGTAGAAGCGCCTCACCCTGGAATGGAACCCATGACTCTCCATCTCGATCCTGTCCATGTCACGACCGGAGGCCCGGAGACGTGTCAGCCCCTCCTCCGGATCCAGGTCGAGCAGGACGGTCAGATCAGGCTCGAGTCCCCCGGTGGCAAGGGCTATTGCCCTCTCGACCGGCTCCCTGGGCAATCCCCTTCCTCCCACCTGGTAGGCCAGCGTGGCATCGGAGTATCTCTCGCAGACGACGCTGCATCCCCTT
>JAFGKQ010000332.1 GCA_016928495.1 Candidatus Fermentibacterales bacterium | reverse complement strand
GGCCAGAGCCCTCAGGGTGGACAAGCTGATGCTGGCGGGCCTCGAGGCCACTCTTCGGCTCTTCCTCGAAGAGCGCGACGAGCTGATAAGACGGCACCCCCTGTACTCGATGCTGTCGGCATGCGATGCGTCTCTGCTGGGCAGGGCGCAGGCACTGCTCTCTCTGCTCGAGCTTCCCGATGGTTGCTCCTGCGAGATCGTGGAGACCGCGAGCTACAGCGGCAGTGGGTCGCTCCCGGACGAGGAGCTGCCGTCCCGGGGCGTGGCTATCTCCTGTCCGGATGTGGAGGCGCTCGCCAGGGAGCTGAGGCTGGGCAGCCCTGCGGTTGCGGCGAGGATCGAGGAAGGCAGGCTGGTCCTGGACGTCAGGACTCTGCTGGAGGGCGAGGCGGAGGAGCTGTCCGCGCTGGTGAGCGGGGCGGCAGCGGGTCTATGGGCTTCGTCGTAGGCACGGCCGGCCACATCGATCACGGCAAGAGCTCGCTGGTGATGGCCCTCACGGGTCAGGATCCCGACAGGCTGGAGGAGGAGAAGCGCAGGGGCATCACGATCGAGCTGGGCTACGTCTTCATGCCGCTTCCGGATGGAAGCACGCTTGCTTTCATAGACGTTCCCGGCCACGAGAGGTTCGTAAGGCAGATGGTGGCGGGAGTGGCCACCGTAGACATGTTCCTGCTGGTCGTGTCCGCCGACGAGGGTGTGATGCCCCAGACCAGGGAGCATTTCGAGGTATTGAGACTGCTCGAGGTGGACCGGGGCATCGTCGCCCTTACGAAGACCGACCTTGTGGACAGGGAAATGGTCGAGCTGGCGGCCGAGGACGTCAGGGAGCTTCTCAGAGGCACCCCGGCGGAGGGAGCGCCCATCGTGCCCGTCTCCAGCCTCACCGGAGAGGGCCTGGAGGACATCAGGAGGACCCTCATCGAGCTGGTCGGCGCCACGACGGCAAGGCAGGCCGCTGGGAGCTTCAGGCTGCCCATCGACCGTGTGTTCACGATCAAGGGACACGGGACGGTGGTCGCCGGCACCGCGCTGTCCGGCGAGGTCCACCGCGGGGAGACGGTAGAGCTTCTCCCGGCCGGCAGGAGCTTCCGCGTGAGGGAGCTCCACTCGAACCAGGGCGCAGAGGTCGACTGCGGCTCTGCGGGCGAGAGGGTCGCGCTGAATCTGGTCGGCCTCGAGAGGAACCAGGCCAGAAGGGGAGACTGCCTGGGTACTCCGGGCACTCTCAGCGCCGTATGGAGTCTCGATGCGTCATGCAGGATGCTGGACTGGGCCGGCACCGACCTGGGGGTCAGGCAGCGCGTGAGGTTCCACGCAGGAACGGCGGAGGTCATGGCCAGGGCCATACCCATCGAGGGCAGGCCGCTTCGCAGGGGCTCCGAAGGCTACGTTCACTTCCAGCTCGAGGATCCCGTCGTCGCTCTCCCCGGCGACAGGTTCGTCATCAGGAGGTTCTCGCCGGTAATCACTGTCGGGGGGGGAGTCGTCCTCGAGACCAACGCGAGCAAGGTGAGGTCCCGCGGCAGGGACCGAAGGGTCGAGCACCTGTCCAGGCTGGCCGAGGGTGACCTGGAGGCGCTGCTGCTGGAGAGGCTCGATTCCGACAGGCTCACCATCCTGGACGCCGCGGAGCTGCTGGAAGAGCTTCCTGCGGAAAGCCGGGGGGAACTGGAGGTCTGCGCGGAGAGACTGGCCTCGTCCGGACAGATAGCGCTGATAAGGGACGAGGGAGCCAGCCGGATCATCTCGGGGGCCCAGCTCGAGAGACTGAGCAGGGCGTTGCTCGAGGGAATCGGCCGATACCACCGCGAGAAGCCCCTCAGCCTCGGCATGCCCTCGGCACGGCTGGGCAGGGTGCTCCCTCCCGACGTTCCGTCCTGGCTCGCAAGATGGCTGGTGGCTTCTCTATCGAATTCCGGCGAGCTCGTGAGGAGCGAGGGCAGGCTCTCGCTGCGCGGACATGAGACGGATCTGGAGCGCTGCGCAGGGGCCGGCGGGCTGGAACGGCTCATGGGCAGAGTGCTCGAGGCCGGCTTCGAGGGCTTCCGGCCCTCGCCCGGCGATGAGGCCCGCCTTGCCGATGCCGTGCTGGAACGGGGTCTGCTGTTCGCTCTGGGGGACTCCCTGGTCAGCTCCCCCGAAGTGGAAGAGAACCTCCGCTCCCTTGTCGAGAGGGCTTTTGGGTCCGGTGGCTTCAGGCTCGGGGAACTGAGACAAGCCATTGGAGTTTCACGCAGGATCGCACTTGCCTGGGCGGAGCGCCTGGACTCGAAGAGGATCACCAGAAGAGAGGGTGACCTCAGGTACCTCAATGAGGTAGAGTAGGCCTTCTCAGGACAGACCCGGCATGGATGGGGACCGCAGCCGCCCGAGCCGTGCCGTCTTCGGTTCAATCGGCTGAGCCCTCGATGGAGGAGAAATGCACATCGCCGTGATCGGAAGCGGATACGTCGGCCTGGTCGCTGCTGCGTGTCTGGCCGAAATGGGCAACGACGTGATATCCGTCGACAAGGACGAGAACAAGATAGCCGACCTGCGCAAGGGCATCGTGCCGATCTACGAGCCCGGGCTGGACCGCATGATCGAGCGCAACGTCCGGGAGAACAGGCTCGGCTTCTCCACGGATGTTCCTGCCTCCGTGCGCGCCAGCAGGATCATCTTCATTGCCGTTGGCACACCTCAGGGCGAGGACGGCTCTGCGGACCTGCAGCACGTCCGCGCAGTCGCCGCGGAGATTGGGAAGGCCATGGACGGGCCCAGGATCGTGGTCAACAAGAGCACCGTGCCGGTTGGTACCGCAGACAGGGTGCGCGAGGAGATAGGCAAGCACACGAATCACAGGGCGGACGTCGTCAGCAATCCGGAGTTCCTGAAGGAGGGCTCGGCCATAGATGACTTCATGAAGCCCGACAGGGTGGTCATCGGGACCGACAGCCCGGAGGTCGCCGATGTCATGACGGAGCTCTACTCGCCCTTCGTGAGGACGAACAACCCGATAATCGTGATGGGCAACAGGAGCGCCGAGATGACCAAGTACGTCTCGAACTGCCTGCTCGCAGCCAGGATTACGTTCATGAACGAGGTTGCCAACCTCTGCGACATCATCGGAGCAGACGTGAAGGACGTGCGCATGGGCGTGGGGTCCGACCGCAGGATAGGGCCGAGCTTCCTCTTCCCCGGCATCGGTTACGGAGGCTCCTGCTTCCCCAAGGACGTCAGGGCTCTGATCGCGACCTCCGACCAGCACGGCTATCGCATGAGCATCCTCAGGTCGGTCGTGGATGTGAACGAGGCTCAGAAGAGAGTGCTCGTAGACAAAGCAATCCGGCACTTCGAGGGGGATGTCTCGGGAAGGAGGTTCGGTCTCTGGGGCCTGTCCTTCAAGCCCAACACCGATGACATGCGCGAGGCCCCTTCTCTGGTGATGATCAGGGAGCTGCTCGAGAAGGGAGCGGTCATCAGGGCCTTCGATCCGGTGGCCATGTCGAATACGAAGGCGATTCTCGGCGACGCCATCGAGTACGCCGACTCCAACTACGAGGCTCTCGAGGGCGCGGACGCCCTGATGGTCGCGACCGAGTGGGCCGAGTTCAGGGAGCCCGACTTCGAGCGGATCAGGAGCCTGATGCGTCAGCCGGTCGTTTTCGACGGAAGGAACGTGTTCAATCCCTCCAAGCTCAAGCAGCTGGGCTTCACTTACTACGGTGTAGGAAGGCAGTAGCGAGGTGAACTCCGGAACGGACCTCGAGCTCTTCAGTCGAGAGACGCCCTCCGTAGCCGTCATAGGCCTGGGGTATGTCGGTCTTCCGCTCGCCCTGGAGCTGGTCAGGGGAGGGTGCAGGGTGGTCGGCGTGGACATAGACGAGTCGAAGGCCTCGGCTCTGATGGAGGGACGCTCCTACATCAAGGACATCTCGCCTGACAGGATAACGAGCGCGCTCTCGACCGGGAGGTTCGGCGCCTCCACGGATATGGCGGCTGTGAGGGAGGTAGACGCGATAATCATCGCGGTGCCCACTCCCCTCGGTCCCGCAAGGGATCCCGATCTCAGCTTCGTGCTGTCGACCGCCGAGGGAATATCCGCGCACCTCCGGAAGGGGCAGCTCGTGGTGCTGGAG
>JAFGKQ010000331.1 GCA_016928495.1 Candidatus Fermentibacterales bacterium | reverse complement strand
GGCAGAAGGCCCGAGAGAGCCACGGCAAGCCCTCTCGCGGCCCGGTCAGGAACCGGGAGCAGCCTGACGCTGATCAGGATCAGGGCCACTACCAGGGACTGCCAGCCGGTAGCGAGCGCTATGAGGCTGGCCCAGACGACCAGGCCGGGCCCCAGAGGCTTCTTCGATCTGCACTCCAGGCCCAGTGCGAGCAGGACCGCGGCAAGGGTCGCCCCAACGACCGAAACATGGTCCGCGAACGTCATCAGCAACTGCGATCCCGCCCTGAAGCCGACGACCGCTCCCGCCAGGACGACCGGCAACCAGGCAGCGGACTGGCGCATGCCGGAGCGAAGGCCTTCCCGGAGTCCCCGCCCGTAGAGGGACAGGGTCATCCATATGCCCAGGAGCGTGACGGGGATCGAGTCGATCAGGAAGACCGTGAAGTGCACCCCTCCGAGAGCGTGAGAGTGGCTCACCAGCCTGTCCTGGAGGAAATCCTGCACGTTGGACGTGTACTGGAAGCCGCCCGAGAGAAGGGCGTAGACGAGATAGGGCCACACGAAGAACACCATGAAGACCAGGCAGAAGGCCAGTGTGGTGACGACCCCCCTCAGCAGGGCCCTGCGTCTCGAGACGACCCCCACGAACAGGCCCGCGAGAAGGCACCCCAGGGCTGCCTCTATCCGGATCCCCGCCGTCGTGCCGGGAAGGGAGACGGCCGGATTGAAGAAGTTGAGAAGGAAGTGGCCGAGGTTCGCCGGATCCAGAGGGAAATAGCCTATCGGCGTCGTCTGGCGCGAGAGCGCGAAGTCTATGAGGGGCGGCAGGAGCGTCAGGGTCCAGGCGAAGACCATCAGCTTCAGCAGCCTTCGCAGCGAGTAGCCGGACAGGAGGTGCATGAGGGCGACCAGGGATAGCATCGGGAAGACGTAGGCTATCGGGAAGTGAAGCGCGAAAGCACTCCAGTGGAACATGATGCCGGTGCTGAAGCCTTCCAGGAGGTTCCTGGCGATGACCGTGAAGCAGAAGAGGGCGACCATCTGCGCGGTGCTTACCGGCAGATCGGCTATCCAGTCGATGATCCTCTTCATCATCCCTGCCGCTTCGGTGAGACTGCGGTGGTTCCTTCGCGACGCCCGGGGATTATGTCTTGCCGGTGCACCCGGGGCAAAGGCCGGAATGGGTCCCAAAGCTACCCGAGCGGTCAGATTTCTATTAGCTTCCGTCATTGGTTCCTTGGCGGCAGAAGCAACCACGTCATCACCAACGACGAGGAGGGAATCGTGGGAATTACCATAATCAACTCCCTGTGGCTGATCGTTCTCGGGGTCCTTGCGGCGCCGAATCTCGTGATCTCGAAGAAGCCGGAGGCCAAGGAGATCCTCGACAAGCTCGTCCCGTACCAGGGATGGTTCGGCGCGGTCACCGCGGTCTGGGGAGTCATCCAGGTCATCCGCTTCATCACCAACCTCGACTGGTTCGACTTCATCCCCGTTCTGATGATCACCTGGCTGGTCATGTCCCTTCTCTCGATCGGCCTCGGTATCCTCCTGGGCATCGGCGTCATCAAGACCTTCGTGAAGAGCGAGAAGCTCGATGAGCTGGTCGCCAAGCTGGCTCCGAAGCAGGGCAAGATGGGCCTCATCGCCATCATCGTCGGCGCCTGGGCCCTCATAGCGAGGATCTTCGACATAGTGGTCTGAGAGCTTCCGCTCCGGCGGAACGCGCGAACCGGGAGGAGGGTGATCCCCGCCTCCCGGTTTCCTTTTTTTCGCTCGTTTCAGACGAGGCGGCTCGGGCCGACCCGGCCGGCCAGAGTCAGGAGCCCTGCTCCTCGTCGTGCAGCACGAGCCTCCTGATCAGCGGCAGCAGGTTGCGGAAGGCCCTGCCCCTGTGGCTGACCAGGTCCTTCTGCTCGGGCGTCGCCTCGGCGTAGGTCCTGCCCAGGTCATCCGAGAGAAAGACCGGATCGTAGCCGAAGCCACCCTTCCCCATCGGCGCCTCGGTGATCCGGCCCTCGGCCCTGCCGGACACGGTCTCGCTCGTCCCGTCCGGGAGGGCGATGGCGGCAGCGGTCCTGAAGCATGCCCTTCGCATCTCGGGCGTTTCCCCTATCAGCCGGGACAGGAGCTTGCAGACGTTCTGGGAGTAGGTAGCGCTCTCCCCTGCGAACCTCGAGGAGTAGACCCCCGGACCTCCGCCGAGGGCCCTGACGCAGAGCCCTGTGTCGTCAGCGACGGCCGGCAGCCCCGTCGCGGAGGCGGCGGCCCTGGCCTTGAGGAGCGCGTTCTCCTCCAGGGTGGCGCCGGTCTCCTCGACGTGCCAGCCTGGTGCGACATCGCTCACCGGGACCACCTCGAGACCGAGCTCGGAGAGTATCGAGCGGAGCTCTCTGAGCTTGTCCGGGTTGGCCGAGGCGAGGACGATCCTCATGAGGAGAAGACCTCCCTCTGTAGAGGCACTATCTGCTCGAGCGCGGCCGCCAGGCCCATCCTCGCCATCGCGGTAACCGTCTCCAGAGGAGCGGTCGCCTGTTCCGCCGCTGTCTGGAGCTCGACTATCTGACCCTCCTCCGTCACGACCAGGTTCATGTCCATGGACGCCCTGGAGTCCTCATCGTAGCACAGATCCACCATGGGGGTCCCGTCTACGAGACCCACGCTGACGGCGGCAACGAACCGGAGGAAGGGGTCCCTCTCCAGCTTCCCCCTGTCCAGAAGCCTGCGGGTCGCCAGGCGGGCGGCTACCGCGCCGCCCGAGATCGAGGCTACCCTGGTTCCACCATCGGCAGTCAGGACATCGCAGTCGACGACCAGCGTCCTCTCCCCCAGAAGCGAGAGGTCGGCGCACTGGCGAAGGGACCTTCCGATGAGCCTCTGTATCTCGTGGCTCCTTCCCTTGATGCCTCCCGATATCCTGTCCCGCCTTATCCTCCTGTTGCCGCTTCCGGGGAGCATGTCGTACTCGGCGGTAATCCAGCCCGTGCCCTTCCCGGCGAGAAAGGGCGGCACCCTGTCCTCGAAGGTCGCCGAGCAGACCACCCTGGTTCCGCCCCAGGCAACCAGCACGCTGCCCTCGGGGAACGGCTGGAACCCAGTCTGGAAGCTGATCTCCCTGACCTGCCCGCAACCGCGGCCGTCGGTCCTGGCAACGCCGCCGTCCTCGGACATCACTCCCCCACCTTTATCTGCGTTACCAGGGGGACAGCGGCCCCCAGGAAGCGCTGTGCGATCTCCTGGAACTTGAGAGGGATGTCGCTCACGTAGAACTTCCTGTCGGGCCGTTCCGTCTCCTCGCTCCCCCTCAGGAGGCCCCGGCTACGAAGCGTATCACCGATCACCTCGGCCGTGGCCTCGGCCGAGTCCACGAGCCTCACGCCGTCTCCGAGCACCCTCGACAGAACAGGTTTGAGAAGAGGATAGTGAGTGCAGCCGAGCACAAGGGTATCGATCCCCTCGGCCACCAGCGGCCTGGTGTATTCCTCTACGACCAATCTGGTGATCTCGTGGTCGAGCCAGCCCTCCTCGACCAGGGGCACCAGAAGAGGGCAGGGCTGGGCTATCACCCGGATGGATGAGTTGCATTCCCTGAGAGCGTTCTGATAGGCGCCGCTGCTGATGGTGCCTATCGTGCCTATCACGCCGACCCGCCCGGAGCCTGTCGCCCTGGAAGCGAAGAGGGCTCCTGGCTCTATCACCCCGACGATGGGCAGGTCGAACTCCTGCCTGAGAGCCGGTATGCTGACTGCGGAAGCGGTGTTGCAGGCCACCACCAGCAGCTTGATGCCCTTGCCGGCCAGGAAGGCCGCGCTCTCCCTCGCGAAGCGTATCACGGTCTCGGGGGACTTGGAGCCATAGGGGACCCGGGCCGTGTCGCCGAAGTAGATGACCGACTCCCGGGGCAGCCGGTCCATGACGGCCCTGACTACGGTAAGCCCCCCCACTCCCGAGTCGAAGATGCCTATGCCGGGACCAGGGCTCATGGCCCGCCGGGCCTTCCGGGAACACCTCTGAGAGGCAGGCCTTCGGGGTACGCCTCGCTCTTCCTCCCCGCAACGAGCAGGAACAGCCGGGTGAAGCAGACGAAGCGCCCCTCTATGGTGGCCTCGAGCGCCCTGACCGCGCTGATCCTCGGGAGGTCGACGTAGATGGTGTCCGACGAGGAGAAGACGTAGACCCTTGCCAGATCGTCATCGGAGTACTCGTTCTGCCTGCACCACTCGAGCAGGAGGAGGTGAAGCTCGTAGGGTATCCCCCTAGCGTCGGGGGCCTCGGGGAAGCTGTCGAGGAGGATCATGTCAGGATCCTGCCCCTCACCCACATAGATCGAGCACGGAGTGAGCGGCCAGTCGGCCTCCGGACCCCTGTACTCCTCGGGCTCGCCGACCTCCGGGAGGCTGAACGAAGGCACCAGTGGCCCGGACAGGGAATCGAGTGATGGTGAGGTGACAGGCGCTTCCGTGGTCTCGTCCGCCTGGGGCCCCGTGAAGCCTAGCCTGCGGTTCAGGACTCCGAAGACGAGGAGCACCAGTACGCATAGCAGCCCGATGAAGAGGGCGATCACCAGTGCCCACCTCACGAAGAAGCCGCGCCCCGGGTCCGCCGTCTTCTCAGTTCTGGCCAATCAGCTAATCCCCTCCGTGAAGCTCATGACGGCATCAACAATAGCCTCGGCCATCCGGAGCCGGAAGTCCAGTCTGGAGAGCAGTACCTCCTCGATGGGGTTGGATATGAACGCCAGCTCTACCAGGACCGCAGGCATGTAGGCACCTCTGAGCACGTAGAAACCGGCCTGTTTGACCCCCCTGTTGCGGCCGTCCGGCCAGACCTCGGTGAACCTGCTCTGGACCTCCTCAGCTAGCCCGCTGCTCTGCGAGAGATAGAGACTCTGGGCTATGTCGGCCAGAAGGAAGGAGAGCGGGTCGCTCTGAATCGTGACATCGGCCTCCCGATCGTATGCGAGGGCGCCGTTCTCCAGGGCTTCCACGGCTCTGGCGTCATCGGTCCTCGCGCGGGAGAGGAAGAAGGTCTCGAAGCCCTCCGCCGCACGGTTGGTGCTGGCGTTGCAGTGGATGCTGATGAACAGGTCCGCATGCTCGCTGTTGGCGATCCTGGTCCTCGCTCCAAGTGACACGTACTCGTCGGAATCCCTGGTCATGATCACGCGCAGGTCCGGACAGCGGGCGGCCAGGAGGTCCCTGACGAGCAGCGCGACCTCGAGGGTCCTGTCCTTCTCGTAGGTGCCGGCCCAGCCGACTGCTCCAGGGTCTCTGCCGCCGTGTCCGGGATCGATGACGACGCAGTCGAACTCATCGAGCCATGGCGAAGGCCTGCCGCTGGTAAGGTTCTGGACGAGAACGGAGTCGGGATAGCTGACCCCCGGTCGCTCGGGCTCATCAGGGGGACCTATCCAGGCCAGCTCCGGGAAGTGTATGGCGGAGTCTGCCCGCAGGAACAGCAGAGCGGTCGTGCTGTCGGGAGAGAGAGCCCAGTCGACGTGCTCTATGGAACCGTCCATGGAGATGCTGAGCGTCGCGCTGTCGCTGGAGAGGCTGGCTTCCAGGATCCAGATCGGCCTGGCAGCCGGCAGGTTGCCGATAGGAGCGCCCGGGGAGACGAAAAGGGCAAAGCCCTCCACCAGGATCTCGGGGCAGAGCCGCTCGTCGCTCGCCAACTCGACGAGCATGCCATCGTATCTCGCGAGGAACCGGACGGAGACCGGGCCGGGCGAGGCATCCCCCTGCCCTGCCGCCGGGGCGGAGGCGACCAGGAGGAGCAGCGCTCCGAGACCGGGCAGCCTCATTCCGATCTTCCGACGGACTTGTGAGCAGCCTCGATCCTTCTCTTCGCGTCGCGCTCGGCTATGTCGGCCCGCTTGTCGTATAGCCTCTTGCCCCTGCAGAGACCCAGCTCGATCTTCGCCCTTCCGTCTCTGAGGTGGACGTCCAGCGGGACCAGCGTGAGTCCCTGCTCCATGGTCTTCCTGCGGAGCTTCCGGAGCTCGGAGGCGTGAGCCAGCAGCTTGCGCCTGCGAGAGGGGTCGTGGTTGTCCCTGGCCTGGGGGTACTCGGCCACGTGCATGTCCTTCAACCAGAGCTGGCCGTCCGCGTCGAAGGAGGCGTAGGAGCCCTGCAGGCTGACCTTGCCGTTCCTGATCGACTTGATCTCGGAGCCGACCAGAACCAGACCTACCTCCATGGTCTCCAGGACGAAGTAGTCATGGCGCGCCTTCCGGTTGCGCGCCAATATCTTCAATTCCGCCATGGCACCTTCCCCCCTGCTCTCCGGCGCTGCGGCCACGGAGTATAAAAGGGCCCAACCACACTCGCAAACATAATCCGCAACCCGGGCCATTGACGATGACGGCGCTTCCCTTCTAAAATGGGGAGCCCCGGGGAGCACCGGGGATCACCGAAGCCGAAGTGGCGGAATAGGCAGACGCGCTAGGTTCAGGACCTAGTAGGGGAAACTCTGTGGGGGTTCGAGTCCCCCCTTCGGCACCAGCTCAGGAGGGGCATGCACGGGATGCGGTCCGGTGTGTGCCCCTTTGGCTTACTGGAAGTCAACCAGGCTGTCCTCGGGCAGGTCCGCGACAAGAGGGTTGGAGAGGTCCCTCGCCGACACGACGGGGAGCCTGCCCTCCAGCCTCCAGTCGAGGCCGAGGGACGGGTCGTCCCAGGCCACGCCATGCTCGTCGCTTCCGTCGTAGAGGCTGCTGACGACGTAGAGAAGGGCACTGCGCTCGATCGTCGCGTACCCGTGGGCCACGCCGGGAGGAATGAGGAGACCCTTCCTGTTCCCGGAGTCCTGCCGGAGCATAAGGGACCTGCGGAAGGCCGGAGAGCCTCGCCGGAGATCCACCAGCGCGGTGTGCAGGCAGCCTTCCAGCAGAACCCAGAAGTCGCTCTGCCTGCGGTGGAAATGAAGGCCCCTGACGACGCCTGGCTCCGAGACGGAGAGGTTGACCTGAGACTCACTGGAGAAGGCGCCCGGAAACCACTCAGAGCGGAAGAGCTCCTCGAAGCTGCCTCTCGGGTCCTCGAACCGGCGGATGTCCACCAGCCTGCAGCCCGGGATCTCCGGGATGTCACCCCTGCGGTCCCGCATCGTCGTAGCCTTTCCTCATTGCACGTGACCGGCGTCGCAGCTATCCTTAGTGCTGTTCGCCGCAGGTCGTGATCTTCGCGATCCGCGCACCAGTGTCAAGGCCGTGCCCCCGACGCCATCCCGAAGGGAGAGGCAGCGTGACCCGCAAGCAGCGCCTGGATGCCATCATGCCGATCCTGGCGGACGAGTATCCGGATGCGCGTTGCCTGCTGGACTACGGTGGAGACCCCTTCAGGCTCCTGATCGCTACCATCCTGGCCGCCCAGACAACCGACGAGAGCGTGAACAGGGTCACGAAGACGCTCTGGCCGAGGTTCCCGGGTCCCGCGGCTCTAGCCGCCGCGGACAGGACCGAGCTCGAGAGGATCGTGCACCCTCTCGGCTTCTTCCGGAACAAGTCGCGGAGGATAAGCGAGGCATCGAGGCATGTGCTGGAGCGGCACGGAGGTGTCGTCCCGGACAACATGGAGGACTTGCTGGAGATCCCGGGAACGGGCAGGAAGACCGCCAACGTCGTTCTGGGCGAGGCCTTCGGACAACCGGCAATCATAGTCGACACGCACGTGAAGAGGCTCTCAGGCAGGATAGACCTCTCACGCCGGACCGACCCGGACGGCATCGAGAGGGATCTGATGCGCCTGGTGCCAAGCGCGGACAGAACCGACTTCAGTCACCGCCTGGGGTTCCACGGCAGACGGGTCTGCAAGGCGCGGGCGCCGGCCTGCCGATCCTGCCCCATCGCGGGATACTGCCCCCGCCGAGGACTGGAATCATGAGTGGGACCGGCCCGAAGGGCGGCAGCGGACGCGCTGCGGGGCCCGGGCGGCGAACGGGAATCGGCCTCGAGTCGGAAGAGGCTCTCAGGGCTCGCGTTGCGAAGCTGGAGGAGGAGGTCGCGCGGCTCGATCTCATCTTCAGGAACGCGGTGGACATCATACTGATGATCGACGCCACCACCGGCAGGATACTCCGGGCGAGCGATGCGGTCACGGACAGGCTGGGTTACGAGCCAGGGGAGCTGGCCGGGACGTGCTTCGCGGACCTCATCCCGGACTCGGGCCGGGACTGCGCCAGGACTGCCGACTCCCTGTCGGGGCTCGTGCTCGACGGCGTGTTCCTCGAGCAGTCCCTGGTCACCGCCGGAGGCGAGCTGCGTGACTTCGACATGACTGTCAGCCTGGTGGACAACGGCTCCTGCAGCCTCATACTTGCCACGCTGAGGGACACGAGAGAGAGAAAGACCTACGAGAGGGAGCTGCAGGTACGAAAGAGCGCGCTGGATTCCTCCCTGAGCGCCACGGCGATAGTCGCCCCGGACTGGACGGTGAGCTACGCCAACGATGCTCTGCTGCGGACCTGGATGCTCGATGATCGCGGGCGAGGCGACGGTATGGCAGGCATCCCTCTGGAGCGCCTCTGGAAGCAGGACGAGAGGTCGGGTGCCCTGCTGGAGTCCATGCGCTCCGCTGGAAGCTGGACGGGCGAGATAACCTGCGTGAGGTGCGATGGTCAGGAGTTTCCCGCCCTCACGATGGCGAACAGCGTGCGCAGCGACAGCGGCGACGCTATCTGCATGGTCTTCTCGTTCGTGGACATCACCGAGCGGAGAAGGCTCGAGGAGGAGCTGACGGCCCTCTCTCTGATCGATTCCCTCACCGGCCTCTACAACCGGAGAGGGCTGCTCGCCATGGGCGACGAGCTGATGAAGTCGGCAAGACGCAACTCTGAGAAGGCGGGGATGCTCTTCGTGGATCTCGATTGCCTGAAGCTGGTCAACGACAGGTACGGCCATGACGAGGGGGACGAGGTCCTCAGAACGGTCGCGGCCCTCATACGCGGCGCGATCAGGGAGAAGGACCTTGCCTGCAGGATAGGCGGAGACGAGTTCGCCGTCCTCATCAGCAAGAAGAGGGATGTCCCGCCGGACGCGATAGTCTCGCGGCTGGTCGAAGCGGTGCGCGGCCACAACTCGGGCTCCGGGCGGCCCTACCGGATATCCGTCAGCATCGGCTACACCGAGGACGAGCCTTCGGGAACGGAGGCGATCAGGGTGATGCTGCTCCGCTCCGACAGGGCGATGTACGAGACGAAGAGAGCCAAGAAGCGCTCGACAAGCGATGAGGAGCTGCTCTCGGAGGGCGGCGCCACCTGGCTCGAGTGCCCCGCCGCAGACCAGGATCCCGCCCGTGCTCCCGCTCAAACGAGACAGGAGGCCCCGCCCGGACCGGGCGGGGCCTCCTGAATCTCAGCAGGCGAGTCTGCCGCTGTACGCGATACTAGTCCAGGTCGCCCAGGTCGACGCTCCAGTAGACGCCGTCCTCGTCGATCCAGACTTCCCAGAGAGTGTAGCTGTCGTCGTCCTCGTCTATGCAACGGATGTCGTAGTAGTCGTTGGCCGGAACCCAGACGGTGAGCTCCTCGCCCGGGTTCAGCAGGCTGGAGCCAAGCCGGTCATCGCCCCAGGGCGCATCCGAGGGATCGACGTAGATGTACCAGATGGTCCAGCTTCCGAGATCGTTGTAGATGGTCACCGGCGCGGAGCCACCGTGGCTCACTGGGGTGCTCGAGCCACCGACATCGTACTCGCCGAGGTCATCCAGGGTCACGTACCAGGTGTAGGTCCCGTGGACGGGCACGTTCCAGCGGATGTACTCGTCGCCGTCCTCGTCGATCAGCTTGACATCCCATATTCCATTGGTGACGTCGAACTCCCAGGTCTCTCCGTCGTACATGATCTCGCTTCCGAGCCAGTCGTCACCCCAGCTCGAGGAGCTGGCCGGAGAGATGTAGACGTACCAGACATCCCACCCGCCTGTGCCGTTCGTGATCTCTATGGTGCCGGCGAAGGCACCGATCAGGAGACCGGCAATCGCAAGAACCAGACCAGTTAGCTTCAAGTCGACCCTCCAT
>JAFGKQ010000330.1 GCA_016928495.1 Candidatus Fermentibacterales bacterium | reverse complement strand
CTTTGCGCGTACGCTGCGGGGAGGCCGTGTGAGGGGAGACGGCCAGCTCGAAGATCCTGGTCTGACCCTCGGTCATCAGGCCTCCTTCTTCGCTGCCTGAAGAGCGCGAATGGCGTCCTTGGCCCTCCTGATGTAGTGGACGAGGTAGCGTCCCGCAGGACAGACGTAGCTGCAGGTGCCGCACTCGATGCAGCTCGGCGCTCCGCAGGCTTCCGCGTCTTCCCATCGCGAGTGCTCGCCGTACATGGCGATATGGGTCGGCACCAGGTGCATGGGACAGGAGTCCACGCACTTCGCGCACCCTATGCAGGGCGACTCCTCGACGTCCCTGACCTCCCCGGCCGTGAGAGCCAGGATGCCGCTGGTCCCCTTGGTGACCGGGACCTCGTCCGTGTACTGGGCGATTCCCATCATAGGCCCGCCGGAGACCAGTCTCACCACATCACCCGAGTAGCCCCCGGCCTTCTCGATGAGCGTGCGGAACGGTGCCCCGACAGGGGCATCGTAGTTGCCCGGCCTGGCTACACCCAGCCCGGTCACGGTGACGATCCGCCTGATGCTGGGGGAGCCCTTCTCGACCGCCTCGAAAGCGGCAGCAGCCGTGCCGACGTTCTGGACAAGCACTCCGACATCCATGGGCAGCCCACCCACGGGCACCTCGCGCCCGGTAATAGCGTCTATTAGCTGCTTCTCGGCCCCCTGCGGGTACTTCACTCGAAGCGGAGCCACGTTGCCGCCGGCCTCGCTCACCCTGGCGATCGCCTCGGGCTTGTTCGCCTCGATCCCGATGAAGCAGTTCGTCACTCCCAGGGCGTAGGCAAGGATCTCCATGCCCCTGATGACCTCTGCCGTCCTCTCCAGCATCAGCCTGTCGTCGGCAGTGAGGTAGGGCTCGCACTCGACGCCGTTGAGGATCAGCGTGTCGATCTTCTTCTCGGGGGGCGGTGAGAGCTTCACGTAGGTCGGGAAGCTGGCCCCGCCCATGCCGCAGACCCCGGCAAGCCTGATCCGGTCGATGATCTCGGACCGCTCGTGTTCCCTGAAATCCGACCAGGGCTCGAACGGAGGCTCCCCTTCCTCGGAGGAAGTCTCGATCACCACTGCCGGGCCCAGCCTGCGATGGGGAAGAGGAATCTCCTCGACGGCAATGACCTTGCCGGCTACCGGGGAATGAGTGGGAAGACTGATGAAGCCGTTCTGCGACCCTATCTCCTGCCCGACGCGGACCTTGTCGCCCTTCTCGACGCAGGGCTTCGATGCCGCGCCGAGATGCTGACAGAGGGCCACACGCACCACTTCGGGTGCGGTCAGCCTCTCGATAGGGCAGGTCTCGGAGAGGTGCTTCATCCCCGGAGGGTGGGTGCCCCCCCTGAACGATCTCTTCCTTGCCATGTTCCTCCCCGGAATCGGGAATGCTGCGGACTCACACGAGGCCCGGCTATCGCCGCAGAGCACAATTCATAGGCTACACGTTTCCCGGGGACAAGGACGAAGCGACTCCTGGCCGGACAGACGGGCTGTCCTCTACTGCTGGCTCAGCAGGTTGTCCAGCTCCTCCTTGAACTGGGATACGTCCTTGAACTGCCTGTAGACACTGGCGAACCTCACGAATGCCACCTGGTCCACGTCCTGGAGCAGCTCCATGACGCTCTCTCCGATGAAGCGGCTCGTGACCTCGTCCGTGAACTGCTCGGTGATCATCGAGACGACGCCATCCACGATCCCCTGCATGTCCTCGGCGGAGACCGGGCGCTTCTCACAGGCTCTCGCTATGCCCTGCTCGAGCTTCCTGCGGTCGAACGGCTCCCGGCGGCCATCCATCTTGACCACAACAGGATAGGATGTCTCGACGTACTCGTAGGTAGTGAACCGGAAGCCGCAGTCGTTGCACTCCCTGCGCCTCCTCGTGGCAGTCCCGTCCTTGACTGTCCGGGAGTCCACCACCCTGTCGTCGCTGCTGCCGCACCTAGGACAACGCATATCGTTCCTCACTACCTACGTATTGTGCAGGGTGATACCGTACCCTACCCGATATTGTGCGTCAAGCAGCCCCGGCCCATCCTCCATCTTCCTGGAATCCGCTCCAGGAGCCGTTCAGCTTGACGGCCAGAGAGCGTAGCCCATAGTATTGCGCAGCCTGGTGGCAGTAGTTCAGTTGGTAGAGCCCCTGACTGTGGATCAGGTGGTCGCCGGTTCGAGTCCGGTCTGCCACCCCAGACATCATGGACTTGCGCCTCTAGCTCAATTGGCAGAGCAACGGACTCTTAATCCGTGGGTTCGGGGTTCGATTCCCCGGGGGCGTACCAGGCGGGGCAGGGGCATGCCCGGGAGACGGGAGTGTCCCTGTCCCTTCTGCATCATGACCTCGCTAGGATTGCAGGCCTACTTGCGCAAGCCGCGGAGCATTCAGATATTCTCTCTCGCGCCCAGTAAACTGCTCGGGAGGCACGAGTTGCTTTCACGGCTTGTCCCGATGGCTGCAGCCACGCTCGCGCTGGCCATGGTGGTACCCTTCCCGGACACCACAGAGACGGCTTTTCCGTCGGGTTCCGCTGCCACCTCTGAGAACTGGCTGCCCCGGCACGCCGGCATCTACGTCAGCCCGAACGGCTCGCTCTCGGGAAAGGGCTTCCCGCTCGGAGGCGGACCTTGCGCCCTTCTGCCGGACCTGCTCCGCTTCTGCGGACACATGGGGTTCCGGCCCGCCCTGCTCCTTGCATCCGGGCACGCCCCGGCGCCGCCTTCCCCGTTCGCCCCCGCGGCGCTTCCGGAGCTCGCGGAGGCAGGGCTCTCCACTGCCCGCTGCAGGGCGATCTCGCGATCCTCGGACACCACCTTTGTGGTGAGCTGCCGTACGAGGCACCGCGCCAGGGTGAGGCAGCCGGATCCGGATCAGACTGTCATCCATTCTGGCCTGCTCCCGGAGCCGGGACTGCAGGCATTCCCGGAACGGGGCTGGCAGGCGCCCCGGGAGCCCGGCAAGTACCCTTCCCAGGCTCCCGGCTGTCAGCTTCCCGACACTCATGAGGTCCCCGTTCCCGCGACCCCCGAGCCTCCGGAGGGACCGACGGGGGAGAGCTTCGCCCCCGTGCCGAGACCGGGACAGGGCTGCCACACACAGCCCTGACCCGGCCCCTGCGACAGCATCCGGCCTGTTCCCATGTCTTCGGCATGGCCTATATTCCCCGACGCTTGGCAGGCGGAGGCTTTCTGCCCTCGATGGTGCGCCCGTAGCTCAGTTGGATAGAGCAGCGGACTTCTAATCCGCAGGTCGCGCGTTCGAATCGCGCCGGGCGTACCAGCAATGGGGACATGCACTGATCCCGGATCGGCAGGTCCCCTCTGTACGATCGCGCTCCATGACTTCATACATTGGCCAGCAACCGGACTCCTCGAGGGACACGGCTTCCGCATGGAATGCCGGGGCTGGCAGAAGCGCCAGCATTGAGTGCAGACTGGGAGATGATGGTCCGTCCTGAGAAGAGCAGACTGATAGCGCCGGTGGTTCTGGCCGCTCTCGCTGCCGTCTGCCTGCCTCTGTCCGCAAGCGCCCAGCATGGGCCCGTGTACTCAGTCCTGAGCGAGTTCGGGGACTTCGTGAGCTGCGACACCCTTGCGCAGGGGATCGTCGTGGTCTGGTGGGACAAGGGCAACGACCTGTCCGCCCGGGCGGCGGCACTGCTCGACAGCATGGCTGCCTACCGCCAGTACTGCCTCGACTCACTCGACATGCAGGATCCGCCCAATCCCGGGGACGGCTACTACTACAACGTCTACATCCACGAGACCGGTGACGTGTTCCCTGACGGATGGGCGTGCGGGCAGGGCACGGACATGTACGGCTATCCCTACATGACGCTGCCGATAGGGACGGTTCTCGGGGGTGACTGGATGACCATCAGCCACGAGGCTTTCCATGTCTTCCAGTACAGCGGCGACGCGCCGGGGTTCGAGGATCCGGATGCCTGGTGGTACATCGAGGCTTCTGCCAACTGGTTCGCCGCAGTCAACTACCCCGTGGATCCCTGCGCTTTCGTCGAGTCCCGGTCCCTGGTCCACCTGCCCCATGTCTCCATGTGGCTCGGCTACGACAATTTCCCCGAGTACTACCCCGAGAACTGGCAACGCTACGTCCACCAGTACGCGATGGCGCTCTTTCTGTTCTACCTGACGGAAGAGATCGGCGCCCCCTACTCCTACATCTGCGGCTGCTTCTACAATGGAGATGGCGGCGGGCAGTCGAGCTCGCTACCGCAGGACCTGCTGCCTCAGGAGTACCTTTACGCGGCCCTGGGCGGTGACCAGATGAGGACTTGCTTCACCGACTGGGCCGCCCATATGACCAACGACTTCGACTTCCTGCTGCCCTCGCAGAAGGAGATGGCCCAGGAGCACTGGGACACGTATGCCGATCCCGCTGACGACAACGAGTTCGTGCTGGTTCTCGAGGACAGCGGGACCGGGGGGTGGTACAGGCCCCCCGATTCCCTGACGACAACCGGCTGGTCGTTCAATACCTACAGGATACGCAACGGCAGCACCGGCACCTACAGTTTCCACCTGCTCGGGGACCTGTTCGGCAGCGAGGCGGATCCTGCCTGCTTCCGTGGTGCTGTCCTCGTGAAGAGCGTGTTGGCCATTCCGCAGTTCCGGGATCTGGAGATGATCAGCAATACGGAGGGGTCTCTCACGCTCGAGGTGACGGCTGCCGACACCTCTCTCTACCTCCTGGTCGTCTCGGTGCCGGGGACGTTCACCGACGTCGAGCAGCTGTTCGGGTACGAGGTCAGCATCGAGAAGGGGCCGGCAGGTTCTGAGAGCACCTGCCCGGGCCCGGAGGCTCCCCGCCTGGCACGGTGCATCCCCAATCCGTTCCATCACCAGACGAAGATCGAGTTCGAGGTCCCGACAGCCGGTCCGGCGCGGCTGGCTATCTACGACGCGAGGGGGCGACTGGTATCGATCCTGCTGGAG
>JAFGKQ010000329.1 GCA_016928495.1 Candidatus Fermentibacterales bacterium | reverse complement strand
GACAGGCCAGTGACGATACTGGAGCTGATAGGTCGCCGCGAGCAGGCGGGAGAGCCGGAGCTGAGCCTGGTCGGGCGCTACGCCGAGGCCCTCGGCGCGTACAGGGAGGGCGAGTTCGAGAGGGCCGCCGGGCTCTTCGACGGTATCCCTGATGACACCGCTTCAGCTATAATGGCCGGAAGGTGCAGACGATACGTGGAACCAGGGTTCCGCCCCGGCCCGGACTGGGACGGGACCTGGGACCTGACATCCAAGTAGGGGCGGCGCATCGGCCCCTCATCGAAGGGAAGACCATGTTTCACAGGGGAACCGGATGGCTCTGCCTGCTCGGTCTCCTGCCCCTGCTCCAGGCGCGGGCGGGCGACGACGCAGACCTCGAGGCCGGGGACCAGGCGGTGGTCAAGGTGCTCGACCAGCACCTCTTCTCCCAGCCTCTCTTCTACTCGGCTCCGGTAGCCGAGCTCAGCCTCGGCGAGGTGCTGGGCATCTCCGCGGAGTCGGGCGACTGGTTCGAAGCCCGGACCGGAGCGGGTATCTCCGGCTGGGTCCACTCGACCGCCATCACCGAGACAGGCGTGGATCTGGCCCATACCGGCGGCGGCTCCGGAAGCGTCTCGGCGGAGGAGATCACGCTCTCCGGAAGGGGCTTCAACGCTGACATCGAAGCGAGCTACAGGGACGAGAACCCCGATCTGGATTTCACTCCGGTGGACCAGATGGAGCGGATGGAGGTCGAGCCCGGCGAGCTCTACCAATTCCTGCTCGACGGGAACCTGCTCGAAGGCGAGGTGGAGTGATGATTCCGCACCAGGCATCTCTTCTTCTCTGCCTGGCCGCCTCGGCCATGTTCGGGCTGGGAAACCTCGATGACATAGTGGACATCATCGAATCGGACGAGGTCGAGAGCGCGATCGAGGTCGCAGAGGCATTCAGGGAAGCGGGGCGAGAGCTCTCCGACAGCGAGGAGTACTACCTCGGAAGGGCCGTAGCCGCCAACATCCTCACCCTCTACTCCCCTTCGGACTGCGCCGAGTTCCAGGAGTACCTGAACCTCGTGGGTGCGGCCGTTGCCCTCTCGTCCCCGATGCCCGCTACCTACGGCGGCTGGCACTTCGTGCTGCTCGATTCGGACCAGATCAACGCGATGGCCTGCCCTGGCGGCCTCGTCTTCATTTGCAGGGGCCTCCTCGAGCAGGTTTCGAGCGAGGACGAGCTGGCCTGCATCCTTGCCCACGAGGTCTCCCATGTCGCCCTCAGACACGGGATCAGATCGGTCGAGAACGCCAAGTGGATGGATGCCTTCACGACCCTGGGCACAGAGGCGGCGGAGCTCTCCGGATCGGACCTCGACGAGATCACGGAGGGGTTCGGAGACATTGCTCTCGATATCACCTCCAACCTCATGACCACCGGCTACAGCAGGACCTCCGAGAGGGAGGCCGATAGCCTCGCCGTCATCATAGCCGATGCCGCCGGATACGATGCCGGAGGTCTCGAGATCGTTCTCGACCGGATGTGCGGAATAGAAGACAGGTCCGGGCAGGGCTTCTGGCAGACTCACCCGTCTCCGGAGTCAAGGAGATCGGACGTCGAGGATGCTCTCGAGGAGCGAGGCATCACGGAGTCGAGCGATCACTCGGGGCGGGACGCCCGTTTCGCCGGCATGATAGCGGTGCTCGACTCGGGGGCTGGCACTGCGACCTCCGGCAGAGGCACGGGCGAGTCAGGGTCCGGAGGCTCCTCGGCATCAACGGGTCGCGACGGATCCTCCACCGGCACCGGAAGAGGCTCCAGCGACTCGTCAACCGACGGCAGAGGAGCGGAGTCCTCGGGGCGCTAAGTCCCGCGGGATCGACTGAAGCCCGGAGAGATCACTCTCCAGCTCGGAAGTACTTGAGTCTGAAGGGCCTGTAGCCCAGGCTATCGAAGCTGGATGCCGTGGCCTCCAGGATGTCCACGACATCACCTACCGTGGACTCCTCGGGGAACATGGCCCAGACATCGAGGTTCCGCTGCTCGATGGCCTCGGTCCGGCTTCTGAGCCTTCTTTCGACCTGGTTGAGCAGGCTGTCGAACTTGGCCTCGCTGAAGCCGCTCCTCAGAGGAGCGGTGATGTCCACGTTGAACTCCTCGACTCGCCCGACGAGCCAGTCGTCCATGACGATGAACTTGAGAACGACGGGCTCGGGCAGGCTGTCCGCCTGGTCCGGCGGGTCCACGAGAGGTATGCTGATGAAGCGTGTCTCGGCGGAGTCCGTCCAGCAGCACATCCGGTCCATGCTCACCACGCCCTTGAACTCGAGCAGTTTTCTCTCTATGAAGACCACCAGCGAGTTATACGGCACCGACCTGTGGCAGAGAACCGCGGCCGTGCTTCCCTCGGGTATGAGCTGGAGATCCAGGTTGGTCCTGGGCACTGCCGTCGAGCCGTCCCGACTCATGACGTAGACTATGTCGCTCCCGATGAACAGGGGCAGTGAGTCGGTGGTCCGGGTGGCGTCCTCCTGGAGTGCGGCTATGTCCGGAGGCGGCACGGCATCCAGAACGGCCCTGTCGTAGCTGAAGACTATGTAGATGGCGACGCCGACACCGAGCAGCGCGAAGAGCGCACCGACGTAACCTGCCCTGCTGCGCGAACGGACGGTCATGGGCATCCTCTCCTGGATGCCTACGCTCTTTTCCAGCCTCTTCTGAAGGGACTTCCGCTGCTCGTCGAGCGGCAGCGTCTGATATCCGAGGTCGTAGCCGCAGTTGGCGCACCTGCCGCTCGAGTGAGCGTTCCTGTGCCCGCATATCCGGCAGATCATGCCTGGGTCATCTCCCTGGCTCGGGCCCGTCTTCTGCGTCAGTCGAGTCCGCCTCGGCGCCCGCCCAGAACCTGGACAGGGCCTCCACGTTGACCTCGTAAGGATAAGCACGGGAGAGGCTGTCTACAAGGTCTGCGAGGAACTCGTTCTCGCAGTTCCGACGCACGATCGGCTCGATGTCGGCTCTGGCTTCCTCGAAGCTGGCCGGATGCTCCGGCAGAACGTCGACCAGGCGGACAGCCACCAGCGCACCTGTCGAGAGAGTGCATGCCACGACCTGCAGCGTGTCCTCGAGGGAGAACAGCACCTCCGAGATGCCTCCCGGGCAGTGGGTCTCGGGCACGGGTCTGATCAGCGTCGAGTCGCCGGGCACCGTGTAGCCCCCCAGCACTCCAAGGCCATAGCCCGTATCGAACGGGTCCTCTCCCCTCTCCAGCAGCCCGGCAAGCATGTCCTTCTGCTCGTCATCGTAGGCGACGACCACACGGGCAGACCTCATCTCGGGCACGATCAGCATGTCGCTGTTGGCTTCGAAGAACTCGCGAAGGTCCTCTTCGGTCGCCACGGAGCGTGGCCCTATCACAGTCTCGTAGTAGGCGTCGAGCAGCACTCCACCGGTGGCGGACGCGAGGCGATCGCGCATGTCCGGAAGCGTGTCGAAGCCCCTGGCCTCGGCCTCGAGCATCATGATGTCGTACAGGCCGAGTATGCCGCAGTAGCCCCTGACCCACTCGGGATCGTCGGGGAAACCGGGCGCCATGGGCGGAAGATCCCGGATGTTCTGAGTCAGCCATTCGATGCTCCGCATCCCGCCATCGAACGTATAGGCCGGCGAGGCGGCAACCTCCGGCTCGAATGGGCTGAACATCTCGTCCCCCTCTGCGGATCTGGCGTGCTCCGCGATCAGCTCCGGCACGCCCTCCCCTATCGCGAGGTTCCGTGCCGCCCTCAGGCTGTCATCGACGCTCCTCTTGTAGATCTCCTGCAGCCTGGCAGTCAGCCCGGCCCTGATTGCCTCCTCGGCCTCCTCGAAGGGAGGAGGGGGGCTCTCGTACAGGCTGTCGAGCCTGACCAGTCGCCAGCCGAGCGCGGTTGAGAAGGGCTCCGCCGTCTCACCTGGCTCGAGCCCGGCGAGCGGCTCCCTGTCCATCTCGTTGAGCATCAGAACATCGATGGGACCGACTCTGCCGGCATCTATGCGGTCCTGGTAGATGCACGAGCTCGACCTGGCGGCCCTCTCGAACTCCTCGACGCCGGACACGGAGAGCAGCTCGCAGAGGCTCTCGGCGGCGGCGGAGTCCTCCAGGGTGAGAGTATGGTACACGACCACTGTCCCGAGCTGATCGTAGAAGCTCCGCACCGTGTCATCCGATGCGGCCACCTGGTTCAGCTTGAAGAGGAGATAGGCGTACTGCAGCCTCTCCCTTCGCCTCTCGTAGATGCGCCTCTCGACCTCGGGCAGAGTGTCCAGGCCCCGGGCTCTGGCATCGGCCAGGATGAGCTCACGGTTCGCTATGGTTTGAGCGGTGCTGACTATGATCGCCGAGTCCCGCCCGTATTGCCTGAACCGCGGTGCGAGATCGGTGAAGCTGAAGCTGCTGTCGCCGGCGACTATGAGAATGGGATCTGCTGGCTCCTGGCTGCCGCAACCCGGCAGCAGCATGGCGAGCAGAAGCAGGAATAGGAACACCATCACCTGGATTGACCCCCCGGATGCGGCACGCGGACACCGGCCGGGCCCTTCCGGCGCTGTCCGTCGATCGCCCTTCTGTTCATACTACCGCGTCCCGGGCCTGCCGTTCGCTGGCCAGGGACCGCCAGTGAACGAATCTAGCCAGGAGAAGGAGACTGTCAACCAAAGCCCGCTGTGGAGCGTTTCCATGATCTTCCTGATGCTTCTGCTTCTCATCGGCCCGGCTGACGCCGGGCGGACCCCGCCGCAACTGCCCTCCGGCTGGAGGATCGGCATGGTCGTGCTCGACGCGGTCTCGGGAGACACTGTCCTGTCGCGCAGCCCTAACGAGCTCTTCAGGCCCGCCTCGACCATGAAGATAGCCACTACGATACTGGCGCTCCGCCAGCTCGGGCCCGGCTACGTCTACCATACCTGCCTGCTGGCCGACACGTCTTCCCGCACCCTCTACTTACGTGGCAGCGGGGCCCCGCTCCTGAGCACCGAGGACGTATCCAGAGCCGCGATCGAGACTGCCTGCGCTCTGCCCGGCACTCCCGGCGGAGAGGACTGGGATCTGGTCTACGATCTGACCTGGTTCGACGAGGCCACCCACTGCCCGGGCTGGGACATCCTCGACTGGGGAAGGGCCTACTGCCCCCCGATCACCGCCATCTGCGTCGGTGACAACCTGGTCGAGATCGTCGTGAGCACCGTGGACGGGCTGGTGGAGGTGATGACCTACCCGCCGCTTCCCGGCCTGACGGTGAGCAGCCTCCTCCGGATCTCGGGGGAGACCAGGATCGTCTCCAGCGTCGAGGGATGGGAGAACGGCCCCCCGGTGATAACGCTGGAGGGCACGGTGAAGCAGGGAGAGGTGCTTACGCTCTACAGGCCCTTCCCCGGTCCTCCCAGGGAGCTCTCGCTCTGGCTCGAGTCGGAGCTGGAGGCGGCAGGAGTCCCGATCGGGACGGTCCGGGAGGGCACTGCTCCCACGGATACCCTGATCGCGGTGAGCGTCGCGACGATGTACTCCCAGCCCCTTCAGAGCCTTCTGACCAGCATGAACAAGTGGAGCCGGAACCAGCTCGCGGAACAGGTCCTGAGGACTGTGGCTGCCGAGACGCTCGGCCTTCCGGGCTCCACCGAGTCCGGCTGTGACATGATGGGCCTGCTTCTCGACTCGATAGCGCCCGGCGCAGATAGGCCCATCGTGGCGGACGGCTCGGGCCTCTCACGTCTGAACAGGATGTCTCCCGCTCACCTCGTAGCTCTCCTGCAGGCGGGATGCAGCTCTCTGGAGTGGGGGCCCGAGTTCCTTGCCAGTCTTCCGGTCAACGGGAGGGACGGCACTCTCAGGACAAGGATGGAGGATCTTCCGGACGGGGCGTTCAGAGGCAAGACCGGCACGCTGAACGACACCTGCACCATTGCAGGTCTGCTGCGCACGGCGTCGGGCGGGAGCCTCTACGTGGCGATCATGCTGGAGATCCCGTCGGGGCAGGTCTACAGGGCGAGGGACTGGCAGGATTCCTACCTGGAGTACCTCTACGAGACCTACTGAGGCCGGCGCCCCCCCCCACCGGCTCCCAGGAGCCTCCCCAGGCCCAGCCTGAGCGGCAGCATCAGTGACTCGAGGAAGACACCCATCGAGACCTTGGAGCTGCCGCGCTTCCTCTCGACGAAGACGATCGGGACCTCTCCCACGCGCCGGTCGCTTCGCCAGAGCCTGAAGAGCATCTCCACGAGAAAGGCGTAGCCGGAGGCTCGGATCGCCAGGCTCAGCAGATCGCCTGTGAGATCCGATCGGAAGGCCCTGTAGCCACTGGTGCAATCGCGGAACGGCATTCCGGTCAGCATCCTGATGTAGGCGTTCGCGGCATAGCTCATGTTCAGCCGCGCGATGGACCAGTTGAGGACACTGACGCCCGAGGTGTAGCGGGACCCGATGACCAGATCGTTCTCCTCCAGGGCGCTGTCTAGCGCGGGGAGGCTCTCGGGCTGATGGGACAGGTCCGCGTCCATCATGAACACCCTGTCCCATTCCCCCCTCTCCAGGACCCATCTGAAGCCATCCAGATAGGCTGCACCGAGACCGCTCTTGGCGGGCCTGGCAAGGAGACTGACACCGGAGGAGCGGCTCGTCGCTATCCGCTGGATCCGATCGGCGGTCCCGTCGGGCGATGAGTCGTCTATGAAGAGAACCGAGAGCTCGTCGGCCCCGAAGACTGCCCGGATGGACTCCAGGAGGGGAGTTACGTTCTCGGCCTCGTTGTAGGTGGGTATCAGGACTATTCGACGGGGGCCCACGCTAGGCTTTTCGCTCTATGTAGGCGTCGGTCCTCGTGTCGATGCGGATCAGGTCCCCCTCGCGGATGAACAGAGGCACCTGGACTACGAGCCCGGTCTCCATCTCTGCCGGCTTCGAGCCGCCCGAAGCGGTGTCCCCCCTGAGACCCGGATCGGTCCTGCGGACCCTCAGCTCGACGAACATAGGGGGCTCGACGATTATGGGCGTGCTGCCGTGGAAGAGAACGTCAACGCTCGTGTTCTCGATCATGTAGTCCACCGCCCTGCCCACGAGATCCAGACCCAGGAAGACCTGCTCGAAGCTGACCGGATCCATCAGGCAGAACTGGTCGTCACTCCTGTAGAGGAACTCGAGCGCCCTTCGCTCTATCCTGACGTCCTGGACCTTCTCGCCGGCGCGCCAGGTCCTGTCCACGACCTTCCCGGAGAGGATCTCTTTCAGCTTCGAGCGAACGAAGGCTCCGCCCTTGCCCGGCTTCACGTGCTGGAACTCCAGCACCTGCCAGAGAGAGCCGTCCTCCATCTCGATGATCATGCCTTTTCTGAAATCGTTGGTCGTAATCAAGGATCCTCCAGCCCGGATTCGACGAGGGGAATAGCCTATCCGGCCGCCAGAAGACGAGAGGCGTACTCCAGCGCCAGGAGGTACCCTTCGAAGCCCATCCCGGCGATGAAGGCATCGGCTGCCTCGGCCGTCACCAGCTTCTTCCTGAACTCCTCCCTCGCCAGCACCTGGCTTATGTGAACCTCTATGACCTTGCCGTCGAACGCCCGGAGCGCGTCCATCACGGCCAGCGAGTAGTGCGAGTAGGCTGCCGGGTTGACGATCAGGCAGCCGGACCTCCCGTTCTCGGCCAGAATTGCGGCAATCAGATCGCCTTCGCCGTCGAACTGGCCGAAGCCGAGCTCCAGGCCCAGAGACCCTGCCTTGCTGAGCAGGAGCTCCGCCAGCTCGTCCTGCGTCCTGTCGCCGTAGACTCCGGGCTCTCTGGTTCCGAGCTGTCCGAGTCCGGGGCCGTTCAGAACGGTAACCCGGCGGCTCAAGCCTGCTCCCCTGGCCTCTCGTAGGGCTCCAGCTCGAGATCCTCCGTCTCCCTGTCGTCGAACAGGTCCAGCAGGCTTCTGGGAGGCCTGCCATGGGCGCCCTGAGATGGGGCAGCAACGGGCGGCGCCCCGGGGGCCTCCTGGCCAGGTTGCCCCGGAGCCTGAGCGGTCCGTGCCGGAGGAGGGGCCGGCGCCGCAGAGACTCCCTGATCCGCGAGTATCTTCGCCATGCGCTCGGTATCGGGGTAGTCGGGCTTCCGCCCGGGAGCCTCCCCGGCGGCGGGAGCCGGGGCAGCGGGGGCTCCGGCTGGGGACTCCTCAGGAGCGGTCATCGTCAGCCTCTCCTCGGCATCGCCGCCCTTGCGCCGGAGCCTGGCCTTGGAGAGCATGTCCTCCATCTCCTCGTCCCCGGGGTTCTCGAGAAGGTACTCCTCCAGCAGCTCGATGCAGCCGCCCCATTCACTCCTCTTGAAGGAAACCTCGGCGAGCCCCTTGAGAGCGAAGACGTTGAACGGGTCCCTGGACCTCACTTCGTCGAGAGCCTGAGCGGCCTCGTCGAGCTTCCCGCTGTCGAGGTTGATCCTCCCCAGAACGACGAGGATGGAGAGGTGATTGGGCCATTCCTCGACTCCGTGCTTCGCGACCTCGAGCGCCTCCTCAGCCCTGCCGACCGACCGCAGCCTTTCGGCCAGGCGGGTACAGACCAGCGGGCTGGGGTGATCTATCCACTCGCTGTAGAGCTCCTGGATCTCGTTATCAGCCTGGTCAGCCATCAGAACCCCCGGGAAAGAAAGTGTTCAGGATCGTCCACCCCTCACGGAGGTAGATCTCCTTGGTAGCATGAGGATGGTAGACCTCAAAATCAAGCATGTACCCGGTGCCTGTCTCCCGGTCACGCAGAACGTAGCTGGTGAAGGCCCCGGCGTTCAGGTGCTCCGGGTTCCTCCAGGCACCTACGAGCAAGTAGCCATCCAGGCCTCTGAGCCGCATCGGCACGACGGTTGTCCTTGCTCTGTCCACCGAGTCCAGGGCCGCGTCGAAGAAGAACCTCCTTGCCATCTCCTCGCGCCACAGCAGGGCTTCGTCCGGACCGGAGACGCCTTCCACCCGGGCTTCCTCCACCCATCTCACGCTGAGCATCAGGAGGAGCGACTCCGAGCTGAGCTCTCGCTGAAACTGAACGAAGCCATCATCGGGCAGCCACTCCTTCGTGGCGTAGGACTTCGGTACGTCCAGCGTGAATCCCAGATCGGACAGGCTGTCTATCCTCGCCGGGCTGCTCATCTGGGTGTTGACGAAGCTGCCGTAGACGTAGCCGGACATGTGCCTGTCATAGGCCCTCTCGAGGCTGTCCGAGAGAGCGCCGAGATCGCTCCCTCCCGCAAGCAGGTCATCGGCGGTCAGAGCGTACACCGACTGCCCTCTCGCCCAGACGTCGTAACCGTAGTGGAGAAAGCCGCCCCGAACCCCTTCCGCGGCTGACAGACCGTCGGGGATGCCATCGGCGTCACCCGCCACGACGAGAATCGTG
>JAFGKQ010000328.1 GCA_016928495.1 Candidatus Fermentibacterales bacterium | reverse complement strand
CTGTACAGACCGAACTTCGTGGAGGTGCCTCCGGGGTTTATCGCAAGGATCAGCCTTGGCTCGGACATGCCTAACCCCCCACCACTACACCGAGTGCGAGTGAGTTCAGCTTCGTTGCTGCCGTGTCCGATCTCGAGAGCATGACCACGGGAGCCGATGCGCCCGCGATGAGCCCTCCCACTTCGACACCCGCCATGTACATGAGCCCCTTGGCGAAGATGTTCCCGGAGCTTATGTCCGGCGCCACCAGCACGTTGGCGTTGCCCGCCACGGGTCCGGTTATGCCCTTGACCCTGGCAGCCTCCGGGACCATGGCGCCATCGACCGCCAGCGGCCCGGCGACCCTTATTCCCTCGACCATGCCGGAGCGCGCGATCTCCTCGAACATCAGGGTCTCGGGCATCTTCTCGTTGGGTACCTCTATGGCGGCCAGGAGGGCCACGAGGGGCTCTCCGATCTCCAGCCTCGAGACAACTCCCGCGGCATTCTGGATGATCTGGATGATCTCGTCGCGATCGGGCCTGATGTTCATGCCCCCATCCGTGATCGCGACCAGCCTCTCCTGGACGGGGGACTCCAGAACGGCCACATGGCTGAGTATCCTCCCGGACCGCAGCCCCGTCTCCCTGTCCAGGATGGCCTTCTGGAAGACCGACGTCTTGATGAGGCCCTTCATGAGGATGCTGGCCTCGCCGCTGCTGACGAGCCGGACGGCCTCCATGGCAGCCTTCTCGGCATCCTCCTGGTCCACGATCTCTATGCCGGGCGGCAGCTTCAGACCAGTCTCGGAGAGGGTCTGCTCGAGTCCTGCCCGGGGGCCGACTATGACCGCCCCGGCGATCCCCTCCTCCGCGGCTGCGACCAGCGCCTCCACCGAGGCGGCGTCATGGCCCATCGGTATGGAGACCCTGCTTCGACTGCTCTCCCTGGCCCTGTCCCTGATCTCGGCGAAGTTCCTCAACGTCCTACCTCCACATGCTTGGAGCTCTTCCGCCGTCAGTGGCGCACCGGTAAGCCTTCTGCGGCGAATTACCGACCTGCAGACGCACCTCCTCGTGGCGGGACCGTGGAATCGGCAATCGACGAACGGGCGAACCGGCGAGGGAACCCGATCAGAGCCACGCGACAGCGCGCGGGATGGACCGGCCACTCGCACGGCATCCTATTATTGTCCTCTCGGAACCGCTTCGCCAGACAGGCACACCGCTTCCTGCAGACGCCGATGAAGGCTAGATTAGTGCTCCGCGGGCGGGCGGGAAGACGGGAGCAGGCAGGATGGATCTTCCGGAGGCTCTGGCACGTACCGGTCTCCTCATATTCGATTTCGACGGGGTGCTCGCGGATAGCGAGCCTCTTCACAGACGTGCCTACAACTCCGTCCTGGCCCGTTGGGGCTACGAGATACCGCAGGCCGAATACTGGCTCTACTGGACATCCCGCGGAGAGGGGATCGCCGGCGAGATCGCCAGGGGCAACCTGCGCGGGGTGGACCCGGACAGGGTCGTCAGGGAGAAGAGGTCCATCTTCGAGGAATACTGCCGCTCCGGCGCGGTTCCTCTCTTTCCGGAGGCAGCGGCCCTGCTCTCGTACCTGCAATGCTCCGCCAGATGGAGGGTCGTCATCGCCTCCAACACACCGGCCGGGCTCGTCCGTGCCGTGCTCGAGAGCGCGGGAGCCCCGGTTCCCCCCATAATCGGAGGCGACGGGCTGCGGCAGAAGCCGGCTCCGGACATCTTTCTGAAGGCTCTGGAGCACATGGACTGCGATCCGCTGGCCGCGATGGTCTTCGAGGATGCCGAGAAGGGTCTGATCGCGGCTGCGGGAGCGGGCGTCGGCGCAACGCTCGTCCTCGGGGAGCTCAACAGGGACCTGGGGCTGAGGGCCGACTACGTCGTCGAGGGTCCGGCGGGAATTCTCGAGAGCCTGCGCAGGGCCGAGACCCTGGCCGGAGGCAGTCGATGAGCTCGCTTCCCGATGAGGTTCTGGCAGGCTCGGGGCCGATCCCCCTGGTGGCTCTCGTCGCCATCGGCCTCGTGATCTGCTTCCATGGAAGGCCCCTCTTCGGCTTCGTGCTCGCCCTGCTGGGGTTCCTGGTGGCATGGAGGCTTTCGGAGACGCTGCTGATCGGTCTTCAGGCGGGGCCGGCACTGGTCCGGTGGGGGTCGCTCGGGATCGGAGCTCTCGTCGCTCTGGTCTCGGGCTTCCTGTTCCGCAGCTGCCTCTTCATGGCTGGCTCCGTAGTGGGGTGGTTCCTGGTCGGAGGCTGGTTCCCTGCTTCGAGCCTGCTGCTCCACGTGGCCGGGGCTTTCTTTTGCGGACTGCTCCTGTTCCTCTGCTCCGATGTCCTGATCGCGGTCCTCACGTCTCTCGCCGGTGCCCTGCTTGCAGCCCGGGGAGCCATGGGCCTTCTCTCGCTCCTGGACTTCCGGCCACCGGACCTGGCGCTGCTCGGAGCGAGCCTGCTGCTCGCAGCAGCCGGAGCGGCCAGGCAGCTCCGGAAGAAGGGCTGAGGCGATTTCTTGCCTCGGGGACGGGCCAGGTTAATGTTAGCGCTGAGCAGAGGGCTTCCCGCAACCTCCCCTCAGCATCGGAAGGACGTCCCATGAGTCGCCTGGCGGACTACGGTTGGGTAGCACTGGTCATACTTGTCCTCATGGGCCTCTTCAGGCTCTCGAGGATCCTGCTGGGCAGGATCGTCGGCCGGTTCCGCCAGCGGTTCCCCGCGTATACGGTCGATCATCTCATAGTCCTCGGCTTCCTGTTCCTGCTGCTGGGGCTGCTGGCACTTCCCCTGACCTCGGTGGCATTGGGCTTCTTCGACCCCTGCCGGCTTCCCGGGGGAATGGTGCTCCATCTCGTCATGGTTGCCGGATCGGTCATCCTCTTCAGCTTCTCCGAGGACCTCTTCGGCAGCATCCGAAGGGCGGACAAGGAGAGAGCCGCAAGCTGGTCGGTGGGCAGGCACATGAGAGTCATAGCCCTTCCGCTGTTGCTCTTCCTGGTCCTGGGCGCCCTCTTCCTGAGCCCGATCTTCTACTCCGCGCTGACCATCGTGCTGCTGGTCTTTTATCTGGCAGCGCTCTGGTGCAGGACCGCATGCGGCAAGACCAAGGCCGGATGAGGAGCTCGATCAGGGTCCTTCACGTCATCACCGGAGCCTCGCTGGACGGTTCGGTGATGGACGCGCTGCTTCCGGCCACTCTGCTCGCGGGCCGCGGCTTCCAGTTCACGGTCATGATCACTCGAGACTGCCCCTCGGACGGCTCTCTCGCAAGATTCCTCGACAGGCACAGGATAAGGGTCGTCCGTTCGCGGTACCTCATGAGCAGAGGGTCCCTCACAAGAGACCTGATGGCCTTCCTGGAGCTTCGAATCAGGATCCACGAGGGCAGATACGACCTCGTACACGCTCACGGCACCCGCGCCATGATCATCGCAAGGCTGGCCGCGAAGCTCCCTCGGTCCGCAACCGTGGTCCAGACGGTGCATCGCTGGCTTTTCCGGGATCACAGGACGCCACTCGCCCTCAAGGCATCGATAGCCCTGGAAAAGCTCGGCTTCAGGCTCTCCAACCGCACCATTCTCCACTCGGAGCGCGACCTGGGCTGGGCTGTCTACAAGGGCATAGGGAAGCCGGGTGACTACACGGTCGTGCCAAGCGGAATAGACCTCCGGGAGTTCCTCAGGTGGAGGGGCAACCCGGGGCCGGCCAGGCAGAAGCTGGGCATCCCTCCCGATGCACCGACGGTGCTCGGCTCGATAGTCGATCTCCGCAGGAAGTCCGGCCTGGACCTCCTCCTCAGGACCGCAAGAACCATACGGGAACGCTTCCCGGACACCTTCCTGGTGCTGTTCGCCTCGGGAGGCATCGACAGGCAGGCCAGGCGTCGGGTAGCTACTCTGGGTCTGGATGACCGACTCGTCGTAAGACCCTATGGGGAGGATCTCCCGGAGCTGCTCCCCGCTCTGGACGTCATGCTTCAGACCTCCAGCAAGCTCGGTTTCCCGAGGTGCATCACAGAGGCCCTTGCTGCAGGCGTCCCGGTAGTCACCACGGCCGCCTGCGGATGCACGGATTTCGTGTCGACCGGGCAGCGTGGCGGATTCATCGTAGACACCAGGGACTCCAGCGAGCTGGCGAGCTGCGCCCTGCGAATCCTGGAGGACGCCCACCTCGCGAGGAAGCTCGTGGAAGGCTTCGATGAAGACGCTCTCGAGCCCTACTCCCTGGAAAGCTCGGCGGCAGCAGTCGAGAAGCTGTACCGGGACCTGATCGCACCGGGCCTGCGCGTGGTCTTCCTGTGCGACTCGGAGCCCTTCAACATCCCGAGCTGTGTCCAGACCATCATCACCAGGCTCCCGGGCAGCGAGTACACGATCGTGCCGCTCCCGGGACACGGATCGCTGGAGAAGCTGCCGCTCATGCTGCGCAAGTATGCCGACCTGTATGGGATCGCGCTCTTCCCCTTCAGGCTGGTTCGCTTCCTGTGGCTGAGGCTGAGGGGGCTGATCCCCATGACTGCGGGAAGGCCCAGCTCCCTGCGCCAGGTCGCGTACCTGACGGGTTCCAGGTACATGCCCCTGGTCGACGTGAACAACGATGTGGCAAGAGACCAGCTCGAGTCCCTCCAGCCGGATCTGTTCATCTCCCTTGCCTGTCCTCAGATCCTGAAGAGAGACACCCTGGCGATCCCACGCCTGGGCTGCTTCAACCTCCACTCCTCCCTGCTGCCGAAGAACCGCGGCATGATGCCGGCCTTCTGGTCTCTCTACAACGGCAGGGGCGAGACCGGGGTAACCCTCCACAGGATGATCCGCAAGCTCGACGCCGGAGGCATCGTGATGCAGAAGCCGATCCGGGCCTCCATCCGCAACACCTCTCTGGAGGAGTTGATGAGGGAGTGCAAGGAGGTCGGGGCGGAGCTGGTGATCGACCTGCTCGAGAGGCTGAGGCAGGGCAGAGAGCCCCGTGTCCGCGACAACTCGGATGAGCTGGCCACCCGCAACAGGTTCCCATCCAGGCATGACATCTCTTCCTTCACCTCCAGAGGGGGCAGGGTCGTTGGGAGGGCCGGCAAGACCCGAGTAGCGATGAGCTTCGACGTCGAGGAGTGGTTCCAGACATCGGCGGCCCGGAAGTGGCACCCCGAAGAGACATGGGACAGCCTGCCACAGCACGCAGTCGATACTCTCTCCACCATCCTGGATCTGCTGGAAGCTCACAACGCCAGAGCGACTTTCTTCTTCCTGGGCTGGATAGTGGAAAGGCATCCCGCGCTTGTGGGCAGGATACTGGAGAAGGGGCACGAGGCGGCAAGCCTGGGATACACGCACCAGGCACTTACGAGCAGATCGCGCGAGGACTTCTCGGCCGACCTGGACCGAGTGCAGTCTCTCATGGACAGGCTGGGCCTGCCCAGACCCATCGGCTTCCGCGCTCCTTCCTTCTCGGTCGTCACCGAGACGATGTGGGCCATCGATGATATCATAAGTCACGGCTATCTCTATGACAGCAGCATATACCCGATGTTCAGGCACCGCCGGTACGGAGTGCCGGACGCCCCCACCACGCCCTTCGTTCTCGAGACCTCACATGGCCGCCTCCTGGAGCTGCCGATCGCCTCCGGCCGGCTCTGGGGCATGAAGATACCCGTCGGTGGGGGAGTCTACCTGCGCTTCTATCCGGAGCCGCTCTACAGGGCGCTCCTGGAGCGCACCACCGCCATGAGCCCCTCCGTGCCCGTCACCTACTGCCACCCCTGGGAGATCGACAGGACCACCCCGGGGGCACCGATGACCTTCTTCCAGAGGTTCCGTCAGACCTACAACACCGGAGCCCCTACCCGCAGGAAGCTCGCGAGGATCCTCGAGGACTACGAAACCGTGTCCCTCAAAGACCTCTACGAGGAGTTGTCGAGCCCGGAGGAAGAGAGGTGCCTGCCCAGGGTCTACTCCGCATCGCTCTAGCGCTGGTGCCTCGAGGCAGCGGAAGGGAAAGCCCGGGATGATGATGCAAGAAGGGCCGGGTCCTTCGATCCGGCCCTTCTCATGTCTCTGATTACGCCTGCGGGGAGGCCTTCCTGCAGCCCTCCCGTCAGGGAGCCTCTATGGCCTCCACGGGGCAGACCGAGGCGCAGGCTCCGCAGTCGATGCACTTCTCGGGATCGATGCTGTACTTCTCTCCCTCGCTGATGGCTTCTACCGGGCACTCGGTCTGGCAGGCGCCACAGGCGATGCAGCTGTCAGTGATCCTGTAGGCCATCAATATCCTCCGTTCAGAGCTTCTTACTGCATGCGGTAGGCGAGTATACCCCGGCTCCAGGAAGGTGTCAACGAGATGGGTGGAAACCCCGGGTCAGGCGCCCCGGGTGGGTCGCGACCAGTCCTGCCCCCGGCGACTTGGCTCTGCATCACGGACTTGCGATACGCTTGGAGTATGCTAGAATATGCTCTGTGCCGCGGAGGGGGTGCCGGCGGCGTAACTCATCGTCTGTGGGGTAGGGTAGAGCTTTGGTCAAGGACTCTCTGGCAGAGACCTTCTTCGACAGAGGCTGGCAGAACGTGGACAGGCATTTCCGGCGGCTGTCCCAGGCTGCCGCGGAGATCGAGAAGAACGCCGGCGACGGGAGCTCGACGAAGGAGGAGATCTCCGAGGCCCTGGAAGACCTCTCCTCGCAGGTCGAGCTGTTCGCTGACCACTGGTTGCACTTCCATTGCAGGATCGATGCCTTGCTGCGGGAGTACAACATCCCCTCCGAGGACCCTCATTCGGAAGAAGGCTGACTGCCGGCTCCAGCCACGGGACGATCCGACAGGAGCCCTCTCTTGCGCCCTTTGCTCGACGTGATGCTCGTTCCCGCTCTTCTCGCCGCCCTCGCCGTCACCGGCACCGTCTCCCATGCGCCGGAGGACCAGGGGCCCGACTCGACCTCCTTCATCGACAGGGTCCTGGAGATGGTGCGGGAAGCACCGTCCTGGAAGCATCCTCCGGGGGAGCTGGATGTCTCGCTCGTTCGTGAGCTCATAGAGCAGGGAATCCTCTCCGCGCATCCCGCGAGCTGGGCCGTGCCGTATCCGGAAGAGCGGGCGGACTGACGATGGCCACCGATACGGTCCAGTGCCTGCTCTGCCCCCACTGCTGCGTGATACGCGTTAGAGAGCGGGGGGTCTGCGGTGTCAGGGCCAACCTCGATGGCGAGCTGGTCAGCCTGGTCTACGGGAGACCCGTTGCAGTGCATGTCGATCCAGTCGAGAAGAAGCCGCTCTACCACTTCATGCCCGGGACGGCCACCTTCTCCATCGCCACGGCCGGCTGCAACCTCGGGTGCAGGTTCTGCCAGAACTGGGAGATCTCCCAGGCGGCCCCGGAGGACGTGCCCCCCTACGACCTGCCGCCCGAGGCGGCAGTGGAAGAGGCCTTGCGCTCGGGCTGCGACAGCATCGCCTTCACCTACACGGAGCCGATCGTCTTCTACGAGTACATGCTCGACACAGCGAAGCTCGCCAGGGAAGCGGGCCTGGCTTCGATAATGGTCACCGCCGGCTACATCAACGAAGGGCCTCTGAGGGAGCTGGCCCAGTGGATCGATGCCGCCAACGTGGACCTCAAGGGGATGACCGACGCCTACTACAGGGAGATGTGCTACGGCACCCTGGAGCCAGTCCAGAGGACTTTGAGGATCCTGCAGGAGCTCGGCGTCTGGCTCGAGGTAACCAACCTGGTCGTGCCGGGATGGAACGATGACGAGGAGGATCTCAGAAGCCTCTCGGAGTGGGTAGCCGGGGAGCTGGGAGAGGACGTCCCGGTGCACTTCTCCAGGTTCATGCCAATGTATCAACTGACGGAGCTGCCGCCCACGCCGGCCCGCACCCTGGCAGGCGCCAGGGAAATAAGCCTGGAGGCAGGCAGCAGGTACGTCTACGTCGGCAACGTCGTAGTCGAGAACGGTTCCCTGACACGCTGCCACAACTGCGGAGCGGACCTGATCCGCAGGGACCTGTTCGAGGTAACGATGAGCCGCATCTCCGCATCCGGGCACTGCCCGGACTGCGGCGCCTCCATTCCCGGCGTCTGGGGAACGGGGGGAACGGAAGAGAGGTGAGGCCGAGGTGTCTCGGAAGCACGACACACATCCGGAGCACGGAGACGAGAAGGCGCTAGACAGGCGCGCCTTCTTCTCGAGGGCGATCGCACTCGCGCTGGCCGCGCTGGCTCCTTCTTTCATGCGCGGTCGGACCACGCTCGCGAAGCGCGTAGCGCACAGACGGGCAATGTACTACAGGAAGCTGGCGGGATGAGAGCCATGATCCGCCGCATCGTGCCTGTCGCCGTTGCGGGCGTCCTCGCAGGTTGCGGAAGCACGCAGGCCTCCGGCCAGGGGGCCCCGGGCGCCGACACGGGCTACGTAAGGCCCGCCGCCGTTGCCGGGAGCTTCTACCCTGCAGACAGCGCCGAGCTGTCCATGGTCGTCTCTCTCCTGCTCGACGAGGCGGGAGAGCAGCTTCCGTCCAGCGAGGGCAGGGTGGTCTCCGGAGTGGCGCCGCACGCCGGGTACGTCTACTCCGGACGAACGGCAGCTCGCCTCTATGCCCTGCTGGAGGCCGCGGACAGCCTTCCGGAAGTGGTCGTGCTCCTCTCGGCTGCCCACAGCGTCGGCTTCGACGGTCTATCGGTCTTCGGCGGCGCCGCCTACGCCACCCCGCTGGGCGACATGCCCGTAGACCCGGGCATGTCCCGCAGGATCAGGCAGGCGCATCCCGCCGCCCGCTATGAGAGAGCCTTCCACGAGAGAGAGCACACGATCGAGGTCCACATACCATTCCTGCAACTGATAGCGGGGGGCGGGGACATGCGGGTTCTCCCGATCCTCCTGGGGCGCTGCGATCCGGATGATCTCAGGTTCCTCGCCGAGCTCCTCGCCGCCGAGGCCGCCGAGACCCGCGTTGTCGTGATCGCCAGCAGCGACCTCGCGCACTACCCTGAGCGGCGGCTCTGCGATGAGCTGGACTCCACCACCGTCGAGGCCTTCATGGCGGGAGACCCCGAGTCCTTCCTGGAGGTCGTGACGGAGCAGGAACGCGCCGGGCACGAGGGCGTTGCCACCTGTGCCTGCGGAAGCACCGCCATGTACGTCGTTCTCTGCTATGACGCGCTGATGGGCCTGACCACTCCGCTGCTTCTCGGTCACGCGACCAGCGCCGACGGGGGTGGAGATCCGGGCGCCGTTGTCGGCTACGCGGCAATAGCCGTGGTGCTGCCGGAAGGGCGCGAGGCATCGGGGCTCACCGATGACGAGAAGAGCTACCTCTGCTCCGTGGTCTCCGAGGAGCTGCACCGGGCCGCCGCAGGGCTGCCCTCCGGCACTCCGGAGCTTCCGACGGGCCGCCTGCTGCTTCCGTCCGGGGTGTTCGTGACCTACCGCGAGAGCGGAGCGCTCAGAGGTTGCATCGGCAGCATCAGGCCGGTCATGCCGCTCTATCTCGCGGCCTGCCGCATGGCCAGAGCCGCGGCCCTGGAAGATCCCAGGTTCCCGCCGATCGCCGAGGATGAGCTGCCGGACGTCGAATTCGAGATATCCGTTCTCTCTCCGATGCGGCTGGTGGATGATCCCTCTGCTGTCAGGGTCGGCAGGGACGGGCTCTACATCATCCACGGATCCAGGTCGGGCGTTCTGCTTCCGCAGGTGCCGGTCGAGCTGGGCTGGTCGAGGACGCAGTTCCTCGAGGGGGTTTGTGAGAAGGCGGGCCTCTCGCATGATGCCTACCTCGATCCGGAGACGATTCTCTACAGCTTCAGCGCGGAGGTCTTCGGCCCTTCCGGAGAGCAGTGACGGGGGCAGTGCGCCCAGCCGCCGGAGAGAGGCCTCTTGGTCCTCTCTGCGCCTTTTCGGGCGGTCTTCTCACCGCCGTTGCCCAGAGCACCATTCTGCGCGAGGGCCTCTCCGGGTACAGAGCCGCCGAGCTTGCCTCGGGCATGGTCCTGGCCGGGTGGCTCGTGTTCTCGGGCCTGGGGGCATGGATGGGCCAGTTGCTGCGGGGATCGCGGAGGCGTCTCTGGGCCGTCGTGACGGTGGCGATGGCCCCGGCCTGCCTCTGCTGGCTGATCCTGGCGAGGGCCGTTGCCGTTCCCGCGATCCTCTACGCCGCCTTTCCCGGTCTGCTGGCAGGGTTGATCTTCATCCTGCCGTTCAGGGGATCATCAGCCACAGGGCTCCTCTACGGGCTGGAGTCCTTCGGGGCGGCCGGGGGCGGTGCGCTCTTCCTGCTGCTCTCCGGGAGGCTCCTCCCGCCCGGATTGCTACTGGTCTGCGGAGCTCTCTCCGGGCTTGCCCTGGCCCCTGTCCTTCGCTGGAGGGCCCTTGTTGCCTCGTCGGTCTTCGTCGCGCTGCTCGCCTCGGGCCTCCATTCCGGCCTCTGGGAGACAGTGCTGGGAGCAACGAGCTATCGGAGCTTCGATTCGGTCCGGGCCGCCCCATCCCCCTACGGAGAGCTGGTCACCGCCTCACGGGAGGGAGAGGTGTCCGCGTTTCGCGCCGGTCTCCTGCTGGGCACCACCGGTAGCCCCGAGGCCGCCGAGGCGATCTCCGTAGTGCCGCTCATCGCAGCCGAGGGACGAGGCGAGGTTCTCTACGCGGGATCGAACCCCGAGACGGCGGCTCTGATCTCGGAGTGGCCCGGCACCGGCGAGCTGACAGTGGTCACTATCGACACCGCCCCTTTCGAAGCGCTTTCCGGCCGTTCGGGCAACCATGGACGATTCTCGATCGTGGAGCAGGACCCGAGGAGATTCATCGCGTCCTGCTCCACCGGAAAATGGGATCTGGTCATACTCGAGCTCGGGCCCCCGCTGTCCATCTACGACAATCGCTTCTACACGCAGGAGTTCTTCCGGCATCTGCGCGAGAGCATGTCTCTCGAGGGCCTGGCCGCGCTCGCGCTTCCCGCAGGGCAGAACCGCGTCCATCCCGTCGAGGCTCGCATGATATCGAGCATCCAGCGCGCGGCCGAACCCTTCTTCAGCGTCGCGGCCCTGCCCATTTCCGGCGCCCTTCTTCTTCTCGGTACCGATCCGGACGCAGGGCTGGACTCCCTGGACGGGGAATCCCTTGCTGCGCTGCTCAGAGGTTCGCGCGCGACCACGCGCTACGTCACGGAAGGACTGCTCCCCTTCGACCTCTCGACGGGCAGGATCGAGTCCATGCGCTCCCAGCTTGCCCAGGCCGCGGATGCTCCCCCGAATCGCGACCTTACCCCCGAGGCATTCATACTCGCCACCGGCGCCTGGGCGCTCAGGGGCGGATCCCACGACAGGTCCCGCGAGCTGGAGCTTGCGCTGGGTGCGCTCCTCGTCCTCTTCTGCCTGGCTGTCATGCTGGCGCGTCCCCGCACCATATCCATCGCGGTCGGCTCGATGGGCATCGGGGAGATATCCGTGGAGGTGACCTGTCTGGTGCTGGTACAGGCAACGCTGGGCTACTCCTTCGTCATGGTCGGTGCTGTGGTCGGGCTCTTCATGGCCGGCCTCGGAGTCGGCTCGATCCTGTCCGTCAGGCTGCGGGCCTCTCGCCTTGCCGTCATCCAGGTCCTCGGGGCATGTCTCCTGCTGCTCCTGGCTGCACTCTGCACGCTCTACGACACGGGAGCTCTGGGAGAACGGGCGATAGCGGCGGGGTCGCTGGCGATCCTGCTCTGCATGGGTCTGGTCGGAGGAGCGCAGTTCCCGCTTGCCGTCCGGGCCTCGGGCGGTACGCGGGCAGTGGGCCCGCTAGAGGCAACGGACCTCCTGGGTAGCGCGCTGGGCGCGGTAGGCGTCGCCGTCTTCGCATTCCCCCTGCTGGGGGCGGGCTCGACCTGTCTCGCGATTGGGGGGCTCGTCCTGGTGAGTGCGGTGCTCCCGGCGCTGGAAGCACGCAAGGAAAGGCGGGAAGGCCGCTCAGGGGCTCCTGTTGCCCAGCCTCTCCTGTAGTGTCTTGAGCTGCTTCTCGAAGGCCAGCCACCTCTGCTCGTATTCCCGAATAAGCTCCTCTAGCCCGTGGAGCTGCTTCCCGATGGCCTTCTTCGTCGCTTCCCCCAGGCCCTTCCTCTCCGCAAGGTCGAGGTCGGCCCTGAGCTTCTCTATGCGGGCGTTGATCTCCTCCCAGCCCCTGCTGAACATGGCGTCCGCGTTCGGAACCTTCTCTGCCATATCCCCTCCCTACCGCACCCTACGGGGAGAATCTCAGTGGTTCATGCCCAGGATGTCCAGTATCCTGTCCAGCTCGTCCAGCGACGAGTACGCTATCTCTATAGTGCCCTTACCTTTAGCGTCTCGCACCCTCACGCGGGTTCCCAGCAGCCTCTGAAGCTGATGCTCCAGCATGCGTGCCTCGGCGCCTCCGGCGGTCCTCTTCCTCGCGCCCCCCTTGCCGCGCGGCTTCCGGATCCGGCCGATCGCATCCTCTATTTGCCTCACGCTCAGTCCGGAGCCCGCAGCCTTTCGAGCCACCCTCTCCATTGCGGCCACGTCAGGGGCGAGACCGAGCAGCGCCCTTCCGTGCCCCATGCTGATCGCGCCGCTGCTAAGCATTCCCTTGATGCTCTCAGGCAGCTCCAGAAGCCTCATGAAGTTGGCAACAGCCGGACGGCT
>JAFGKQ010000327.1 GCA_016928495.1 Candidatus Fermentibacterales bacterium | reverse complement strand
GTCATGACGGTCTGGAACGGGCTCTCGGGAACCCTGGGGGGGCCGAAAAGCTCCGTGAACCTTCCGCTGAAGCTCCTGTCAGGGGAGTGGTGGTAGCTGAAGTAGTCGAGGTTCAGCCTGAAGCTGCCATCGGAGGGGTTCACCCGCAGGATCTTCTCGTAGATCGCATCCACGAACTCCGGCGTTCCGTAGGGGGCCATGCCCATGACCTTGTACTCGCCGTTGTTGACCCTGAACCCCAGGAAGGCCGTGAAGGCGGAGTAGAGCAGCCCGATGGAGTGGGGGAACCTGTGCTCCGTCTCGAGTCTTATGGAGCTGCTCGAGCCCTCGCTCCAGCCGGCCCTCCCGGTTCCCATGGCCGTCGTGGTCCATTCCCCGACTCCGTCTATCGTCAGCAGGGCCGCCTCCTCGAAGGGGGAGCAGAAGAGCGCGCTTGCGGCGTGAGCGTCGTGATGGTCGGTGAAGAGAATGCGATCGGAGGGAACGCCCAGCTCCCTGGCGATCACGGACTTCACCCACAGCTTCTCACCGAACCAGTTCGCCATTGCCTCGCGGAAGCTGCCCCATGAGCGAGGGAAGGTGGCCATGGACGAGAGCAGTATGCGCTCGAACTTGACCATGGGCTTCTCGTAGAAGACGACGTAATCTAGATCGCCCGCCTCTATGCCGGCCTGCTCGAGGCAGAAGGCTGCCGCCTTCGACGGGAATCCGTGATCGTGCTTGATCCTGCTGAAGCGCTCCTCCTGAGCGGCTGCCAGGAGCATGCCATCGCCCAGCAGCGCGGCGGCAGAGTCGTGGTAGAAGAAGGAGAGGCCCAGGATGTGCAAGACCGGCTCAACCTCCGTTCATCGAGCCTTTAACTCGAATCATCAGAACTGGTTCCTCGCGTTCTTCACATCCCTGGGGCCCTCGTGCCTGTCCAGCCACGAAGGCCTCTTCGAGCTCCTGCGGGCGAGGGGATCGCTCGTGATCCTGTAGATGACCCCGAAAGGCGCCAGGATGATGAAGTAGAAGAGGGAAAGCACCAGTCGTCCCTGGAAGGCGCCCATCGTGGATGCCGTGCGCTTCCATGCGGACCAGGCCCTCGCGAGCAGGCCGGAGCCCTTCGCCCCGCCGGGGACGGGATGGGCCGGAACCGGAGGGGGCTTCCTCAGGGGATTCACCAGGATGGACAGGACGGCTCCGCCCGCAAGAGCAATCAGCATTGCGGGGACATGGGCCAGCCAGCTCCTGGCGACAGCGGCGGCAACGCTCAGCGCAACGGCGAGCGGGACGTCCGCGAGTGACGGGACCACGCCCCGCTTCCTGCTGCCCGCGATGGCCGCGCCGGCGGAGAAGCCCACCAGGGCCAGGAGCACCTGCGCCACACGGGACAAGACATCCATGTCTAGAAGAGGGTATAGAGGAAGGGCGCTATGGCCGAGCCCTGCGCAGTGAGGATCGCTACGCCGATGAGCAGCAGGACGAGTATCATCGGGATCAGCCACCACAGCTTCCTGCGCCAGAAGAAGCGAAGCAGCTCCCCCAGCACTCCCAGTCTGTCCACGAACGAGCCTCCGGCCATTCGAGCCCTTCCATGTGCGGCAGGCGGCGGCCCGCCTCGGGAGCCGGGACCAACCCGACGCTCTGCGTGCGGGGCCGACTCGATCGGGACAATAGCCATACTGATGACATGATGCAATCTTTGTACTCGATGGAGTGCCGGAGTTGACGAAGCCCGGAGCGTAGTGCTTGATTAGCGCTGGGCATGAGCGGATCAACGGCATGATGAAGCAAAGGGATAGCACCTTCGAAAGCCTGCTCGACCGGGTGGCGACGGACATGCTGCACGGCGCGTCCGAGCTGTACATGCAGGTGCTGGAGGGCATGGTCTCCGCGGAGCGGCTTCCCGAGGACCTGCCTGACCGCCTGCTGGAGATCGCACGCGATATGGCCCCTCTGATCTACCTCTCGATGAGGCTCCGGGAGAGTGACGACTGGAGCTCGGTTGCCAGCGGCCTGCTGGACGCCAGGGGGTCCGACCTCGCCCTGATCGCCGAGGCCATGCTGAGCTTCCTTCCCAGGCAGGCACAGGTCTTCTGCCACAGCAGGAGCGGGACGGTCCTCTCCGTGCTCGAGCGCATCTCCGGCTCCATAGACAGGGTGTTCCAGACCGTGTCGGAACCCGGGGGGGAGGGCAGGGAGGCCCACAACATCCTGCGGTCTGCGGGCATCAACGTCTGGCTGGTCAACGATAACGCCTACACCGACATACCAGTCTCCAGGGCCATTCCGGTCATGGGGGCCGATGCCGTCACCACCGACTACTTCATCAACAAGGTAGGCTCCCAGCGCATAGTGGAGGCCGCGCTGGATGCCGAGGTCCCCGTCTACGTGGTCGCCGCGCGGGAGAAGCTCATCGACCCCGCCCTGTACCAGGGGCGGCCCAGGGACACGACCCTCTTCGAGCGCGTCCCCATAAGCGAGGGGGTCATCCTCGTCACACCGGGCATGAAGGACGATCAGCCCAGGCGCTGATCGGGCCGTGTCGGGCAGTCACCCCGTAGAGGTCTTCGAGGGTCACTACCGGGCGCTCGAGCGGAGCCTGGTGGAACGGGTGCTCTCCTCCGTGGGCTCGGGAAAGGCTGCCCCGCCCGTCATCGTGGCTGCGGGACGCCCCCAGCTCGAGAGGCTTGCCGGCCTGCTCTCGCTCGAGTCGCCGGGAGGCGTGCTGACCGGCGTGAGGCTGTTCCCCGGCTTCCCGCAGTTCGCTTCCTGGGCGGGACACTCGCCCTGCCGTCCTGTGAGGCCCACGGCCGCCGACATGTGCTCGTTCGCACTCGAGGCCATGAGGGACCTGGAGAGCGGCGAGCCTTTCCATAACCTCATGAGCAGCGCGTCCACCGCGTTCTCGCTCTCGCAGCTCTTCGAGCGGCTGCTGGACAGGGGCATCGACAGCTCGGCCTACGTGGTCGCCAGCCAGACGACCCGGTCGGGGGCCACTCCGACCGAGAGATCGGTGGGGAAGATCTTCGAGCGCTACGAGGCGCTGAGGCGGGTTGCCTACCCGGACACGCACGACTCCGTCATGTCCTCGCTCGCGGCATCAGGCCGGAAGGAGCGTCGGGGAGCGGCTCTGATCTACGGCTACTACGATCTCAACCCGGGACAGCGCAGGCTGATCAGAGCCATGCACTCCTCGGGCTGGGAGCTGGACTTCTTCACCCCTCTCCAGGCCTCTTCGGAGTGGGCTGCGGGCATAGGGATCAGGACCCGGGCGCTGATCGAGGAGCTTGGATGCTCCGCAAGGACGCGCGTGGACTCGTCGACGCCGATGTCCGAGCTCGGGCAGTTCGCGGAGAGCCGGCTGCTCGGCAGAACGGCTGCGGTTCCCGGGGGGCTCGAGCTGGTCGAGTGCTCCGGAAGACTGGGGCAGGCCAGGGCTGTGCTCAGGCAGATAGAGGCCCTCGGTTCCGAACGGGGGATCGCGATGGACTCGATCGCCGTCGTGGAGCGAACCGAGGCTTCCAGATCGGCGCTGGCCGCCCTGGCATGGCACGAGGGCTTTCCGGTGAACTGCCCCCTCGAGGCCCCTCTCGCGGACCTGCCGGTATCGAGGCTCATCCTCGGCGTGCTGTCGATGCCCGATGAAGACTACCATTACACGGTGCTGCGCAGCCTGGCCATGACGGGCTGCCTGACGGCCGGGGCCGATCCGGTTCCCGGCGGGATCGACCGGATCGTCGAGGCTACCGGCGTGAGGTTCGGGGAGGCGGAGTGGCTGGCCCTGGAAGGTGACGACGATGCGGAGAGCGGCAAGCTTGCCAGGCTGGCCGGGCTGATCTCCGGGCTGCACCGGGCCCTGCCCCGGTCGGCTCCTGCCCGAGAGCACCTCGCGGTGCTGGAAGAGCACCTGGGCGGAATGCTCTTGGAGCCGGAGATGGCCGGGGCCGTCATCGCGGCCGAGGCCATGCGCTCCCCGCGTCCGGTCGGGACGGGGGAGCTGAGGGCGGTTCTCGAGAGCCATCTGAGGAACACCAGCATCGAGCTCAGGCCGGCCGATCGCCGGGGCTTCCGGATACTCGCGCCCGAGACCGTGAGGGGGACGCTGCACAGGGCCGTCATAGTGACCGGGCTCGAGGAGGGTGTCTTCCCGGAGGCAGTCCGGGAGGACCCCAGGCTCTCCCCGGACCTCAGGCAGAAGCTCCAGCTCACATCGCCGGAGAACAGGATGGCCGAGGAGACCTTCCTCTTCAGGCAGGTTCTCGAGGCCGCCTCCGAGCGCGTCTGCCTGGTGTTCGAGAAGAGCGACGCCATGGGCAGTACGAAACAGCGCTCGCTGTTCCTGGACATGCTGGACGATCCCGCGAGCGGGGCCGGGCGGCTGGCGAGGAGGGCCCCGGTGGGGACGGCGGAGAGCCTGGTGGGAGGCTCCGGGCCCGCGCAGACCGCGGCTGCCATGGCCCTCGAGGGACGGGTTACCAGGGACAGGCCCTTCATGGCCAGGGCGCTGGACGCGGAGACCGCCAGGCTCTCGGCGACACCATTCGACGAGTACGACGGCTGCCTGGGCGCGGGGGCCGTGACCCCCCCGGCCAGGCTCTCGGCCACCGCTCTCGAGGACTACGCGAAATGCCCTTTCCTCTACCTCGTCAAGCACGTGTGGAAGCTGAAGGAGCGCCCCGGCACATCGGTGGCCGCCGAGCCCGACTTGAGGCTGAGGGGCAGGCTTCTGCACCGCGTGATAGCCACGATCCTGACGACCCGGGGTGCCGCGGGTGCATCCCCCGGCCGCGTCCGCGAGGTGCTCGAGGAATCCTGCGCGGCCATGCGCGTGGAGCAGGCCCTGGGAAGCCCGGCGCTGCTCGAGTGCTTCATCGAGCGGCAGGTCCGCCTCACCGTCGGTTTCCTCGAGAGCATCCGCCACGTTCCAGGGGATTACACGAGGTCGGAGGTCGAGCTGGAGGGAACGCTGGGGAAGGTGGCGATGACAGGCAGGCTGGACCTCATCCTCACCGGCCCCGACGGCGGCTGCCTCGTGCTCGATCTCAAGACGGGGAAGCCGAAGGACAAGGCCGCGAGCCGGAGGCTGACCCTGTCGGGCCATCTGTTCCAGATCCCCGTCTACTACGCGCTGGCTCGCCAGGCCGGCCTGGGGCCGAGGGGCGCGGGCTACCTCTACGTCGCTAGAGGCCTCGAGTGGGGCGGCCAGCCCATCTTCGAGGGGGACGAGATGGATAGGCTGGTGGATGCCTCGGCCGGGTGGGCGGAGCGGTACCGGGACCTGATAGCGGAGTGCTACTTCCCGCCGCTGCCGGGCGACAAGCAGGTGTGCCGGAGATGCTGCTACGGCGCGCTGTGCAGGAAGACTCCGGGGGACAGGCTCTCCTGGCGCGCAAGGGACGATGACAGGGCGAGAGCGCTGCGCGGCGAGCCGGGGACCGAGGAGGGCGGCGATGACTGAGCGTCCCTCAGACCAGGCCGTGAGGGAAGCCGTGGTCCTCGAGAAGGCCCGCAACGTGATCGTGGAGGCCAGCGCCGGGACCGGCAAGACCACGCTGCTCCTCGACAGGGTCGTCGAGATGCTCCGAGGCGGCGCCCGGCTCGACAGGCTGGCCGTTGTCACCTTCACCAGGGCAGCCGCGTCGGAGCTCAGGCACCGCCTGGGGCTGGCCCTCGCCGAGGGCTCGTCGTCCGACCCGGAGCTGCGGCGGCAGCTCCAGCTTCTTCCGGTATCACTGATAGACACCATACACGGCTTCTGCAGCACGCTGCTGCGAAGGTACTCGCACCTGACCGGCGTGGACCCTTCGTTCGGCGTGATCCCTTCCCACTTCACTGCCGACGAGCTACAGCGGCTGTGGGACCTGTACCTGACGCGCCTGAGCGCGGACCGGCTCAGAGGGAGCTCCGATGCCGTGGAAGCGCTGGGCAGCGGCGGCATGCTGGGGCTCGCGCTGGCCATCGAGTCCGCCTGGTGGATCGAGGAAGAGAGCGTCTTCGGCGACTCGGCCGAAGTCTTCGAGGGGTTCCGAGCGGCAACGGGCGAGGCCATGGAGGCCGCCGGGAGAATCGAGTGCCTGGAGGAATCGGACCTGCTCTTCGAGCCCAGGGAGAGGCTGCTTGCTATCGCGCGCCTCATAGCTGCGGAGGAGGTGGCCGATCCTGAGAGCATGCTAGGGACGGTCCCCGGCTCCCCAAAGGGCAGGGGAAAGGCGGAGGCCTGGGGCGGAAAGCAGAACAAGGACCTGGTCGTCCGGGCCCTGGTGTGCCTTCGAGACAACTCCCTGCTCGCCCTCGGGAGCCTCCGGGGGCTGGAGATCCTGCGGCAGACCTGGGCGCTCGTGCAGCCCTTCGTGAGCGATCTGCGGCAGAGGTGGGAGCAGGACCTGTCGCGGCTGTCCTACGAGGACCTCCAGGTGCGCGCGATGCGCTGCCTGAGGGACCTGCCAGCCTTTCGCGAGCTCGCGGACGAGGACCTTGCACACCTGCTGGTAGACGAGTTCCAGGACACCAGCATGGTTCAGGTCGATCTCCTCAGATGGCTGCTGGCGGCCGGGGGTGACGACTACCCTCCGGGCAGGCTGACCGTGGTCGGAGACCCCAAGCAGTCCATCTACGGGTGGCGCAACGCCGACATGGAGACCTACGCGGCCACGATCGCCGGGATGCGCTCCTCCGGGGCCCTGCTCGGGGTGATAGAGGCCAACTTCAGGAGCACACGCGCGATCGTGCGCTTCGTCAACAGCTTCGGGAGGGCCCTGTTCGACCTCCAGGCTCCGGAAGAGCGGGAGTTCGGCTGCGCCTACTCGCCCATGGCTCCGGGCCCGTGCGCGGCGGAGGGCGAGAAGCCCGTGGTCCTGATGCTTCCGCAGGGGTGCTCGGCAGACCAGCTCCGCTCGCTCCAGGCGGCCTGGGTCGCGGATCACGTGCAGCGGACAGTTTCCCGGGGCGCTGCAGGCTACGGCGACTTCGCCCTGTTGCTCCGGACCAGGACCGGCATGGAAGCCTTCGAGGGCGCGCTATCGGCGAGGGGCGTGCCCTTCTGCGCGGTGTCCGGCAGGGACTTCAAGAAGAGGCCGGAGATCGCGGACCTCCGCGAGATGGTGAGGTGCCTCCTGTGTCCGGATGACCGCCTGGCCTGGGTGCATACGCTGAGGTCGCTGTTCTTCGGCATGGACGACCTGACGCTGACCAGGGCCCTGGAGGGCGGGACCTGCGGCTACGAGGCGGGCCGCGAGGCGGACGGGTGTCCCGGGGCGGTCCTCGCGGCCAACGCCCTGCTGCGCCACCTCAGGATGGCTGCCTGCAGGCTACCTCTGAGCGATTTCCTGTTCCGCCTGCTGCTCGACACCGACCTCCTCGGGGTTATCGCCGGCACGGAATGGGAGACCGGGAGGCGGATGGCCAACATCCGGACCCTGCTCGAGAGCGCTCTCTCGGGGGAGGTCTCCGACCACCAGGCGCTGCTGGCGATGCTGGACTCCGAGGAGAAGGAGGAGGCTCTCGATGAGCCCTCGTCGGCTCCCGACGAGCAGGGCGCTGTGGTCATAAGCACCATCCACGCAGCCAAGGGCCTGACCTTCGACCGCGTGATCGTTGCCGGCATTCAGGATGAAAAGCGGGGCGGGCCCACGCGCGACGGCCTCTCCACCTACGAGCATGAGCACATCGCGGCCATCACGGGGGGGGAGAAGTCCTTCATCACCCCCCATTGGCCCAGGATCGAGGAAGTCCGGAAGGCGAGGGAGGCCGCCGAGCACAGGAGACTGTGCTACGTGGCGGTCACGAGGGCCGCGAAGAGCCTCCACATACTTGGCCGGCGCCCTCGCCCCGATGGAAAGGGGCTCACCGGGACAGGCCGGCTGATCTGGGAAGCCTTGGAGAGGTGCCTCTCGTCGGGCGACGACAGCTTCGTCGTGGAGGATCTCCCCCTCGTCGAGGCCGCCGACCGGGCGCTCCGGCGCCCGGGGCCGTCCCCGCCTCCCCCGGCGCCTTCCGCAGAGGTCGGGAGCAGCTTCGACGTTGCGAGGGACATCGAGCCCGGGATCGAGCGGAGGCCCGGGGTAAGGCTCGGCCTCCTCACCCATTCCATACTGGAGCGGGTGGACCTCGACTCCCCTCTCGAATGGCTGGAGCGGCAGGCGGGAGATGTCTGCGCAAGGGAGCCGGAGATCGGGCCGGAGGCGCTGCAACTGGCGTCCGGCCTGTTCGCGGAGATGAGCCTGCCGTTCGAGCTGTCCTCGAGGACGGTCGTCGGGCGGGAGTACCCGGTCTACGAAGCGGCGGGCGGGAGGCTCGACGAGAGCTACGTGGACCTGCTCGTGGACACGGGAGGCCGGGAGCTGGTCGCCCTGGACTACAAGACGGACGATCCCTCGGCCCCCGGCTCGGGCGGACTGGAGGGAATCGTGGCGCGCTACCGGGACAGGCAGGAGAGCTACGGCAGGCTGCTGGCCCGGGGGCTGGGCAGGAAGGTGAGGGTCTACCTGGCCCTGCTGAGACCCCGCGAGCTGATCGAGATCGGCCTGTTCTAGCCCTGAGCGGGGCCGCCGACCCGACGGGCCCCGGACCGGAGAGGCTACTCCGAGAGACCCACCGGGGCCATCAGGTAGAGCACCGCCCCCGGTGGCCAGGGCAGCAGGGGATCGGCCGCCGACAGCGATTGCAGAAGCCCGAGCGAGGGCTGCAGCCCCGACAGCAGACCCGGCTTCGGGTAGACCTCGATCGCGGGCAGCTCGCCGGGGGGCATCCCCGCCATCCTCCAGGCCTCCACGATGGCGTCGGTGACCCCGCCGATCTCGTCCACCAGGCCTATCTCCAGGGCGTCCGGGCCGCTCCAGATGCGCCCCCTGCCTATGCTGTCCACGCTCTGCCCGGACAGGCCCCTTCCCTGCGCAACGGCTGCCACGAAGTCGCGATAGGAATCCTCTATGGACTCCCGCATTATCTCCAGCTCGAGCTCGTCGTAGCGCCTGAGCATGCTGCCCATGCCGGCCCTGGGTGACACGTCCACCGTCTCGAAGCCTATGCCCAGGTCGCGGACGAGGTCGGCTATGACGAACTTCCCGGTTATCACGCCTATCGAGCCGGTAATGGTCATCTCGTCGGCGAATATCCTGTCCGCCCCGCAGGCCATGTAGTAGCCTCCGGAACCGGCGACATGGCCCATGGAGACGACCACGGGCAGGCGCTCGGCTGCGCGGTAGAGAGCATGGAGCATGTCGTCGCTGGCCAGGGCATCGCCTCCCCCCGAGTCTATCCTCAGGACGAGAGCCACGGCGCCCGGCTCGCGGGATGCATGCTCGAGCAGCCCGCAGACGGTCTCGCTGCCCATAGTCCTCCCGATGAGGGGGCTGCTGCCGCTCTCGCCGGTCGTTATGGTGCCCGTCGCCACGATCACGGCAACGTGGGGATCCGGCCCCCATGGCCGTGCCTCCGTAATCTCCGCGGCGTAGCTCTCCAGCGGCACGATGCGCGGGGAGCGTCCGAGGCTCTCCTCGAGCCTCTCCTCCAGCTCGTCGTGATAGGCCATGCCATCCACCAGGCCTGCATCCAGAGCCCTGCTCGCGGTGAAGACGGCCCTGCCCATCATCTCCCTGACCTCGGTGCGGGAGAGCCCGCGCCCGTTGCCAATGGCCGACTCGAGCGTCTCCTGATTCGATTCCAGGAGGGCGGTCATGGCCTCCCGCTGCGCCTCGGACATGTCGTACCTCGTCAGCATGTCGCTGGCGCTCTTGTACTCGCCTATGTGGAGCAGGTCCGGGTAGATCCCGACCCTGTCCAGGAGGCCCCTCGCGAAGAAGCCCGAGCCTCCCATCCCCGTGATCGCCACCTCCGAGCTGGGGTGCATGTAGATCTCCTCGGCCACGGACGCGAGGTAGTAGGGCATGTTGCCCGCCGACTGCAGGTAGGCGAATACCCGCTTGCCCCTTTGCCTTGCCATCTCGAGCAGGCTCCTGAGCTCCTCGGCCTGGGCCGCGTTGCCAGCCCCCCTCCTGACGTCGAGGACGAATCCCTCGACGGAGTCGTCTTCGACGGCCCTGCGGAGCATCATCGAGAACTCAGAGAAAGAGGGAACGGGGCTGGCGAGGAGCCCTCCGGACGCCTCCTCCCGCGCCGTGCCCGGGCTCACGCGGACATAGCCTCCCGGGGAGCCCATGATGCTGCCGCGCGGCCTGGAGCCGAGGATGATGCTGCCCCTCGACCCGGTGAAGGCGTCATCATCGCTGCCCCTTCCCGCGAAGGAGAGCCCCATCCTCCCGAGGTCGATCCCCAGACCTGCGCTGAAGGATGCATCGTCCTCCACATCGGCTCTCAGGGCGAGGCCCTGCATCGGCCTGAGCTCCACGCCGGCGGAGTAGGCCTCGTCCTCCCAGATGTCCTCGGCCCTGGCGTTGACCAGCACGGTGAGCATCTCGCTGCCGAAGGGGCGCACGCCCAGACCGGCCGAGAACCTCCTTCCGCAGGTGGACCCCGCTACGCTGGTGCCAAGGTCGTGAGCTACGCCGAGGCTCAGGTGCCCGGAGGGCCGGAGCAGCAGTCCGAAGGAGAAGTAGCCCTTGTCGCTCCATGGGCTGCCGGAGACCGTCGGGTCGAACCAGGTCCAGGACGTGCCCAGGGAGAGCCGGTCGCGCATGCAGGTGATGGCCGCCCCGGTGGAGAACCTCCTCATGGACGCATCGTCCAGCCACCACCCGCTCAGGCCGGCCCCGGGGGTTGTGAGAGAGACCCTGTCTACCTTCTCGAACGCGCTGTCGCTGGTGAAGAACGAGACCGAGAGCTCCGTGCCGTAGAGCTCCGCGTATCCCGCGGGGTTGACCAGGTCCGGGCCTCCGATCTCCGGCATGGCGGGCCAGTCGAACTCGGGCGGCGGGCCCGGCGCGGGATCGGCCAGAGCCGTACAGGTCGTCAGGAACAGGGTCATAGCCAGCGCGGCGGTCCTTGCCATTGGTTCCCCTCCTAGCAGGCTCCCCGGCTTCCGGGGACTCCGGTCAGAACATCTCTCCGAACGTCAGGACTATGCCGTTGCCCTCAGGGCCGCGCGAGAAGTCCGCCCTCACGGTCACGTTCTCGGCCATGTGGATCCTCAGCCCGATGCCGGCGCAGAGGTGGAACCTGTTCCACGCGAGCCCGCCCGGCTCGTCCGAGACCTGTCCGGCGTCCCCGAAGAGCACCAGTCCGAGGCGCTGCACGTAGGCCTCCGGGTCTTCTGAAACGGTCAGGATATGCTGGCGCAGCTCGAGGTTGGACCAGACCAGCCAGCGGCCGGTGAAGCGCCAGTCCCTGAAGGCTCTGAGGTCGTCGGCTCCACCGAGAGTGGGTCTCCAGGTGAACGGCGAGGTCTCGATGCCCGACTGCGAAGTGACGCCGACATGGGCTCCGAGGACCGTTCGCGGTCCCGCCAGGGGCGCCAGTTGCGCCAGCCTGGCCGTCAGCCTTCCGTATGCCTCGTGCTCGCTCCATTGGTAGCTTCCATCCAGGCGCACGTATCCGGGAAAGCCGGTGCCCGCAGGGTCGCGAAGCACCAGCGAGCCCGAGGGTCCCGCGGACCAGGCGGAGGAGAAGCTCTGTCCCGGAAGCGTCTCCCAGAGGTCCCCCTGCTCGCGGTCGTAGACCACCGAGTGCCTCACCTCGGCGCCGAGGCCCCCGTCGACCGGGCCGAATAGCGTTCTGAAGTAGCGCATTCTCAGCCTGTTGCACTCTTCGGAGTACTCCACGTACTCGTCGTCGCTGCCACCGTTGCCGTAGCCGAAGAACCGTGCCGTGGGGGTCCTGTAGTGCTCGGCCTCCAGAGTGCCGACACCCCCGGATATGGCCTCCACGACCCCCAGCTCGACGACCTCTCTGCCCCTGGTCGTTCTGTAGGCCTGAAGGCTCGCCGCATCGAGCCCGAGAACGCCGGTCCCGGCGACCATGGCGCCATAGGCGAACCCCGTCGTGGAACTGTAGCCGGCCAGTGGCACTACGGTCCATCCGGCAATGGCGCTCGAGGAGAGCAGGACGAACAGAGCGAGCGCGGCAAGCGCTGGCCGTCGGTCTGGTGCTGGGCTCATCTTCACCTCTCCGCCTGGGGTGTCCTCTCGAAGCCATCGGGTCCGGGCCTGCCCTTGCCCGACGGGTGAAGCATAAGCCGGGCCGCCGGGACTGACCAGAAACCTCGCGCAGGTGGCATGCCCTGCCCCGTGGGATATATT
>JAFGKQ010000326.1 GCA_016928495.1 Candidatus Fermentibacterales bacterium | reverse complement strand
CGAGGTAGACCAGCCTTCCGGACGGCCGGGTCCCGGTCTCCGCCTCGATGGCCCGGCAGTAGTAGGCGAGCTGCAGGACGTGGGCTGGGTGGTCGGCGATCGGGTCCGGGTCCCTCGCAAGCGAGGCCGCCGTCTTGACCTCGATCACGAGCGGAGGCTCCAGGCGGTCGTCCAGGATGTCGATCCTGCCGGAAATCCTGAGCGTGTGTCCGGAGCGCTCCAGCTCCAGGTAGACGGGGACCTCGCCCTCCACCTCGTGCTGCTCGCAGTAGCATGACTGGTACCTGCCGTGAGCCCGGTTCCGAAGCTGCAGGTCGAGCCAGGCATCGTCTCCCGCGAGGGACTCCGGCAGCGCGCCCAGAGCGATCAGGTCCCTTATGGCTATGGAGAGGCTCTGCGTGGGCCTGTCGTATCTCTTGCCTATCATGGAACGGGGCCCGCGGGCCGGAGTCCGTCAGCCGTCACTTCTCGGCTCTCCGGAGGCTTCTTCCTCGTCCTCACGGAGGGCACGGTCGAGCTCGCTGCCGTCAATGCCGAGCTCCGCAGCCGCCCTGTCCCTGTCCCCTCCGAAGTAGTTGAGGGTCTTTCTGATATGCTCCTGCCTTATCTCCTCGAGGGGCCTGGGCCTGAACTCGCCCTCGACCGGCTCGAGCCAGGGCTGGATCCTCTTCCTGATGTAGGGAGACAGAGACTCGATCGTGATCAGCTCCCCCTCTTCCTTTACCACGGCGCCGGCGATGATCGTCTGCAGCTCCTGCACGTTGTCGGGGAAGTCGTATCCCTTCAGCAGCTCGATGAACTCCGGGTCGAACCCGGCTATCCCCTTGCCGGACCTCTCGGTCTCCCTTCGGAGGAAGTACTCCGCGAGCAGCGGTATGTCGTTCACCCGCTCCCGGAGGGACGGGATCCTTATCGAGTTGACCATCAGATGGTACAGCAGGTCGCGGGAGAAGCTGGCGTTGTACTCCTCGCTCGTGAGGTCCTTCGTGGACGAGACGATGAAGCGGACGTCGATCCTGCGTATCCTGGTCGAGTTGTCCCTGTAGTACTCGCCGGTCTGTATGACTCTCTTCAGCCTGACCTGCATGGGAAGCGTCAGGTGCTCGATGTCGTCGAGGAACAGGGTCCCGTCGGCCGCCTGCTCGAGGAAGCCGGGGCGCTCCTCCATGCTGCCGTTGTAGCTCTTCTCCTGACCGAACACATGTCCCGGGAAATCCTCGGCCTCCCCTGCCGAGGCGTCTATCGCGACGAATGGGCCGCTCCTCCTCGGGCTGGAGTTGTGTATGGCCCTGGCCAGCAGTTCCTTGCCGGTCCCGCGCTCGCCCCAGATGAAGATGCAGAGGTCCCCGTCCGCCATCTTCTCGGCCTGGTGGAAGAGCCGGATCATGCCCGGGTCCTGGGTCGGGAGTTGCTCGAAGGCCGACTCGTAGAGCAGGTCCTCGCGCTTCAGCATGCTCGGCAGCTGATCGATCGAGATGTGCAGGGCGCTGTGCTCGAGGGCGGTGTCGATCACGGACAGCAGATGCTCGTCCTCGACGGGTTTGGTCAGGTAGTCGAAGGCGCCGAGCTTCATGGCCTTCACCGCGAGATCGACGTCGCTGACTCCGGTCAGCACCACGACCGGTACGTCGATCCCCTTGTCGTGCATCATCCGCAGCACGTCCATGCCGCTCACGTTCGGCATGTCCATGTCCAGTATCATGATGTCGTAGCAGGGCGGAACCTCGAGCATGCCGGGTATCTCGCGGGAGTCGTTCACGATGATGGTCTCGAACCTCTCGGTCTGCATCAGGAAGACCATGAGGTAGTTGGTGACGGCAACGTCGTCGTCGATTATCAGGACGCGGCTCATGCCCTCGGCCGTCACTCCTCCCCACCATCCTCGGGCCCGGGCCCGGCCTCGTCCTGGTCGGGCAGTCGCTCCCCGCCCTTGTGAGGGATCCTGATGACGAACCTCGTTCCCTCGCCAGGCGAGCTGCTCACCGAGATCGTGCCTCCGTGCTCCTCGACTATCCTGTAGGCTATCGGCAGACCCAGCCCCGTTCCTCCCCTGGCGCGCTTGGTGGTGAAGAACGGATCGAAGATCTGCTTCATGGTCTTCTCGTTCATGCCCTTGCCGTCGTCCTCCACCTCCATCACCACGTCCTTGTCCGCGGAATAGGTGCGAACGGCGATGCTGCCTCTGCGGTCATCAGACATGGCCTGACCGGCATTCACGAGCAGGTTGACCAGGACCTGCTCGATCTTCTGGGAGTTGCCGGTGAATACGGGCAGGTCGGGCTGAAGCTCCAGACTGATGTCGGCGTGCTTGTGGACCTCGTTGTGTACCAGTCTGGTGCCCGCCTCGACTATCGTGTTCAGGTCCACCCTGTCGATCAGGAGGCCCTCGTCCCTCCTCGCGAAGCCCTTGAGCCCCTCCACGATCCCCTTTATCCGCTCCGAGCCGTGGGCCATGTCGTCGACCAGGGTCATGACGTGCTTCCTGAAGAAGTCGTACTTGAGGCGGGCGACCTTCAGGTCGGGATGGGATGTGTAGTACTCGTCGACGATGGGCAGGATGTCGTCCAGGGCCTGCCGCAGGATCTTGATGTTGCCCCTTATGAACTGGTTGGGGTTGTTGATCTCGTGACCGATGCCGCTCACGAGCTGGCCCAGGGATGCCAGCTTGTCGGCCTGCTGGAGCTGCTGCTCGTAGGTCTTCTCCAGCGTGATGTCCCTGTAGAACTCTATTATGCCGTCCACCTCGTGGTTCTTGTCGAAGACCGGGAGAGCATGGACCTCCAGGAAAGTGTCGCCGTTCCTGATCGTCATCGTGATGGGCGTCTTCTCGTGCACGATCCTCGAGAGGCGGCAGTTCCTGCAGGGCTTGTCCCTGTCGAAGAAGGTCGCGTAGCACTTCCTTCCCGGCTCGACGTGATCACGGTTGGTCATGACGACGTCCCGGTTGCAGTCTATCAGGGCCACATCGTCGGGTATGGCCCTGAAGACGGTCTCGAGACGCTTCTTCGAGTCCTCCCAGTTCCTGTTGACCCTGTCTATGTAGGAGTCGATCGTCCTCAGCTTCTGCTGCTGCTCCTCCAGGTCGGTGGTCCTGGCCTCTATCTCGTGCTGCAGCTCCTCCAGGCGCGACCTGTAGCCCGCCTCCTCCTCCTGCTTGAGGGCCAGACGCTCGGACAGCTCCTTCCTCTCCAGGGCAAGGCTGAGCATCCTGGCGATCTCGCTGAGCATCCTCTGTTCCTCGGGGAGCGGCTCGAGCCCCTCGCCGAGGAAGCCCACACGGATCTCCCCGGCAACCTGCCTGTTCACTATGAGCTTGGCGCTTATGTACTTGCCCATGGGCTTCTGGCCGTACTCCACGCCCTGGTAGTAGGAGTAGACCGCCGTCCGCTCAGGATACTGCATGCCCCGGCTGAGGAAATCGGGCAGCTTCGTGAAGAACTCGCGGATGGAGCCGGAGACCTCGATCCACTCGGCTACGGAGTAGAGGCAGGAGAGCTCCTTGATCCTCTCGTCCTTCTCCCGGTCGGAGAGCCTGCTCAGCCCATCCACCTGGACGCCGAAGAACAGGAAGACCGGTCCCTGCTCCGTCTCGAGCAACGAGGTCTCGAGCAGCACCGTGCCGGCCGACTCGCTGGCGGGCGTGAACTCCACCACGGCCCGACTGCCCTCCCGGGCATGCGCCATGCCGTTGCGGTGGCTGTCCAGGGAGGATGGGGAAAGCAGCTCGGAGAGGGTTCTCCCCTCGATCTCGAGCTCTCCCGGCACGCAGGCCCGCATCAGGAGCCTGCTGGCGTGGATGATGCCCTCGTCCTCGCGCACCACGAGCAGGAAGTCGAACCTGCTCTCGAGGAACCTG
>JAFGKQ010000325.1 GCA_016928495.1 Candidatus Fermentibacterales bacterium | reverse complement strand
CGGCATCAGCCCTGCAGCCAGTAGAACGGGATGGAACCATGAGACATGCTCTGTCCCCGATCGGAGTAGCGATCGGAGCCCTGCTTGCCGCCGGCTGCGGCGAGCAGCCCCGGGCAGTTGCAGAAGTTGAAGGCACCACTGTGGACACCCTGTCGCTGGCCGTGATCGACACCATCGGGGTGCTGACCGGTGACTCCACCCAGGAGTTCGGGACCGTGTTGAAGGCAAGGTTCGGTCCTGACGGCAACATCTGTGCCGTGGACGGCCTGAAGGCCACGCTTGGCGTGTTCTCGCGTGACGGGGAGCTTCTGCGGACCATCGGGGGGCTGGGCTCCGGTCCAGGCGAGTTCAACTTCCCCTCGGGGTTCGCGTTCCTGCGCGACGGCGGGATGGTGGTGACGGACTACGGCGGCCACCAGCTCAGCTTCTTCGATTCCAGCTACGCCTACGAATACAGGCTAGAGGGGTTCACGCCCGTAGCCCCCGTGGACCCGGCGACGGGGCCGGGCAACACCTTCGTGGCGGGGTCCCTGGACCTGCAGGTGGACGAGGACGGCTACTACGGGACCAGCGACCTGGGCAGGTACACCGGCGAGGGGATGGAGCCGGAGCACGTCTACAGGAGCTATCCCCTGATGATCGAGCTCCGCGTGGTCGACGGGGAGCAGAGCGTGAACGTGCAGAACGTGGATTGCGTATGGGACACCGATGCTTCCGGCAACGTCTTCTTCGCCGTTCGCTCGGACAGCACCTGCTGCGTGGAGGTGTTGGGGCCCGACGGGACGTCCTCGGTGATCGTGGAGAAGGAGTGGGAGCGCGTGGCCAAGACCCCGGAGGAGCTGGCCGAGGGGGCCCTGAACATGGGCATGAGCCGGAGCGATGACGGGACGACCACCGTCCGTCGCGAGGAGGTGGAGGACGTCGAGCCCTATCACCTGGCGATCTCGACGATCAATGCCGACGATGCCGGCAACGTCTGGGTGGGACAGGGCTACACCGGCGTGCCGGCCTTCGAGGTCTACGATGCTTCCGGAACGCTTCTCAGAGTGGTGACGATCCCGGAGCTGGAGGGCGTGAGGGAGCTGCGCTTCTGCTTCGTTGGAGGGATGCTGGCCTACGACTTCGCGCCGGTAGACTACCCCAAGATCTACCTTCTGGAGTGGGAGAGATAGCCCTCGCCCGAGGCACGCTACGGCAACCCGCGTGAGGCCGGGCTAGTCTCCCGCGATCGTGAGCCACCGCACATCCTCGATGCCACGCACCACCTGATAGGCCCGCACGGCAACACACACCAGCTCGCACTCCGGCGATTCGAGGAACCCCCTGAGATCGGGATGGCGGGCCAGGTGCGCGGCCAGATGGTCCCTCCGGTCCTGCTCGCCGGTCTCTGCCACCTCTCCCGGCGCCGTCACGACGAGCCGCCGGTCCGGGTGCTGCTCGCCCGACCGGTCGTCTATCAGGACCGCGACCCTTCCATCCATCATGAGGCTCTGGTACTTGAGCGTGTCGCGATAGGTGGCGAAGGCGAGCAACTCCAGGCCTTTCAGAGGCGTGAAGGCCATCAGGCTGGCGTGTGGCTGCCCGTCTCGCTGGGTGGCCAGCACCGCCAGCCTGTTGCGATCGAGAACCCCGAGGATGGTATCGCGAAGGTCCTCCGGCGTCATTTCCCTGCCGTCACTCATGGGTGGCTCCCATCACCGCTGTGCCGGTTCTTCGGGGACGAGCATGAACCCCGGCATTCCATCGGGACTACACCTTCCGGCTGTCGTAGGCCCAGTGGAGAAGAGCCTGCCTCTGCCTGGGGCGGCAGGACCAGTCGCCCTGAGAGCAGTGCCTGCCTATCTGCACTATGTGCCTCTTCATCGCCTTCCATCTCCGGATCTGGCGCTCGTCATCCGGGCATCTCCTGCCCATGTAGTACCTGCAGTACCACTGGAACCAGCCCCTGGGATCGTCGGGGTGGATCCAGCCCTTCTCCCTCCAGTACGACAGGGGCCTGGATGCGTTGACCCCGAAGAAGTTCAGCCCCGGATCGTGCCTCTCGTGGCAGAGCTTCGCGTGGGTGAACCAGTCCTCGGGGAACTCGTCTCTGCAATCGGTCATGTACTTGCCGCCGAAGACCCCCATCTCGAGCATCTGCTTCGGGGTCAGATCCGGAGTGAAGTCGGGATGGAAGCTCCTCCCCATCGGCTCGGTGAGGTAGTAGACGTAGCCCTTCTGCATCAGGTCGTTCACGACGACTCTCGTTCTCTTCATCGTGGCTCTGCCAGACTCCCCTCAGGCCCGTCCGCGGGCAGGGCTCTCATTCCATCAGGCTCCGAAGGCTGTCCCTGCATTCTCTTCCCGGGGGCTTTGACAGGGTGCTCTCGAGGCTGAATCCAGACTATCGACACCCGCCTGATCGGGGTCAACCGATCTACGTGACTGGCCTCCGGGCGGCCCGTTCGGTAGTGTTCGTCTCGTCCACTCCCGGGATCGCTGACTTGCGGGAGCCGAACGGGGGAAGCAATGGAGAGATTCGCCTGCCTGGAGGTCAGGATAGCCTGCGGCAGCTGCGGCCAGTCCATCCCGATCAACGGCCCCTACCGCAGGGTGACCTGCTCCGCCTGCTTCAACGAGACCCCGGTTCCCCCGGACATCCTCGCGGGGTTCCTGAACGACTTCGAGGAGGAGTACGAGGGCCTGCAGCAGGGCCAGGGCCAGGGCGGCACCCTGATGAGCGGCAGCGGCACCTACAAGTACGGCTACTGGAGGATCCCGTTGAGATGCTCGAGCTGCAAGAAGCTCCTGCGTGTCCCCTCGGGCACCCAGACGGAAGTGATCCGGTGCGAGAACTGCGGCGCCACCTACCATGCCTTCCCCGCTCCCGAATGGCTGAAGAAGGAGGTTCCCTCTGCCGTTGTGTGCGTCACTCCCGGCCCGCCACCCGGAGAGGCAGGGCAAGAGCCCCTGAGGATGGACGAGGGCTCGTCCCAGCTCATCGTGATGTCCTGCCCCAAGTGCGGGGGAGCACTGGAGGTCTCCTCGAAGAGCGAGAGGATCATGTCCTGCCAGTACTGCTCCTGCGAGGTCTACGTGCCGGACGAGGTCTGGGCCAGGCTGCACCCGGTCAGGGTGGCGGAGGAGTGGTTCGTCGGGCTGGAGGGCAGGAACATCCACGAGCTGAGGGCGGAGAGGCGGCGCAGGGACGAGCAGGAAGAGAAGGAGTTCCTGCAGGGCTGGAAGCTCCGGAACGCCCCGAGAAAGGTGAAGAAGTCCATCGGGCGCTTCGTGCCGGTGTTCATCATCGTGCTGGCCGTTGCCGGTGCGCTCAGCCTTATCGGGGCCCTGTCGGGCGGGGCGAAGGGAGTCGGCAGCGCCTGGTCCGAGCTCGGCCCCTTGCTGATCGTGCCGGTGGTCGTGCTGGTCCCCATCTGGTTCGCTGTCCGATCCACCATCTCGGGCAAGATAGGGAAGCGCAAGCAGTGCAAGAAGGCTCTTGCCGAGCTTGCCGCGAAGCACAACTGGAAGCACGAGTCTGCGGAGTACGCCAGCGTGACGGGCTACATCGACACCAAGTACAGGGGCAGGGACGTAGAGGTCAACCCGGACGAGGACTATGCCATAGAGGTCGAGGTCAGCGACTCCGTCCTCTACATCAAGACGGAGCCCCCGGGCTATCCCGGGGACGACCTCCAGCGCTTCAGCTCGGGGGATGAATGCTTCGACGAGCTGTTCCCCATACGCTACGCCAGGCCGGACTTCGCGGAGAGGATCGAGAGCTCGAGGCAGGAGGCAGACAGGATCCTCTCCCCCATCTACTGGTTCCTTGCAAGGTGGGGCAGCAGACTGGGCAGGATGAAGATCGACTGGTCAACGGCAGGAGTGCACATCGCGCCGGGTCACATGGACATCATGGACACCGGGGGAAGGTTCATCCTGCCGGAGGACCTGGAGCCCCTCCTCGAGGACATGATGACCCTGGCGGCGGCGCTGGATGCGGTCGCCATGGACCGGGAGCCGGAGCTGCCGGAGTCGCTGCCCTCCCCGAAGGCCCCTGCGGGAGACTGAGGCTCAGGTCCGGGATTCCGGTAAGCTGAACGGCCGGCTCGGAACCTGCTTTCGTGCCTCCCAGGCACTGGCTGATCAGGTAGCTCCTATCTGTAGGCGTCTCTTCTGTGCCTTGCCCGGACCACACAGACGACCAGCTCTTCAGGCCGGATCTCATACAGGACGCGGCAGGATCCGCAGCGCAGCCTGTACTTCTCCTCTCCGGAGAGCTTCCGTGACTGGACCGGGCGGGGATCATCGGCCAGACTCTCTATGGCTCTGACTATCCGGCCGACATCTTTCTTCGGGATCCGATCGATGTCCTTGTACACCGACTCACGGATCAGGATCCTATAGCTTGCCATCAGCCTTCAGCTTGTTCACGAACTCCTCGAAGGGAACGGCCGGCTCGTTCTGGCGGACCCTGAAGGACGCCAGATCCTCTGCATCCTCGGCCAGTTCCTTCCGGATCGCCTCGTTGATGAGCTCGGACACGGACCGTGAAGTCTCCAGAGATCTCAGGCGCAGTGCTTTGTGCAGCTCAGGATCGAGATAGACCGTGGCCCGCTTGGTCAACTCAGTCATCGTGGTTTCTCCCTTCCGAGATCGACAATAACGCTATAACGTCAAGACGTTAAAGCGCCGCACATACTGGCGCACACCTGAGACCGGAGCAACACCTTTCACTCCAGAAGGTAGAGCTTCTGGTAGCCCTCGAGGGGATCCAGCTCCCAGGCCAGGACGCCGTGCAGTGTGACTTCGGTCTGCCAGTCCCAGGCGCTGTCCGGGTAGATCGCATGTCGCAGTAGATTGCCCTCGAGGTCGTAGATGTCGAAAAACGGCTCGTTGCAGGTTCCCCTCCTGACCCAGAGGTTGCTGTCGGGACCTATCCCGACATCGAGGACCATGCCCCTGTAAGGCTCCGGCTGGTACTCGAACGGAAGCGGCCTGTGCCCGGTGGATCGTCTCTGCAGCGAGCTTCCCGTGTAGAAGATCTCGTAGTCGATCTGCTCCAGGCACTTCTCGACGGGTGCCAGCTCCCTGGTGATGCTCAGGACCTGCCTCCCGGTCGAGTCCCAGCCGAAGACCCGGTACTCGTAGCGGCTCCCGGGAGCGAAGTAGACGATCCCATCTCCAACCCCGCCGGTGCTGAGCCGGTCAAGAAGGGCGAAACGCAGAACGGCTGAAGGGTCCCCGGGGTAGCTCCCGCCAACCTCCATCGAGTCCTTCCACAGCAGGGTCTGCCATTCAGGTTCGCCCCAGCGGTAGATGGATACGGTCTGCAGAATGCACTGCGACTCGCTGCTGCCGTCGTACCTGCACATCACGAGCAAGCTGTCGGACAGCGCAGTGGCATGATAGGGAGAGTCCTGCATCCAGAGCCCGATCTCCTCGACGAATCTGAGCGAATCATCGAAAACCACGTAGCCCTTCTTGTCGGATGCCATTATCCCCACCCTGCCATCCGGCATAACGAACAGACCCTTGACGTTCCTCGACTCCCCCGGACCGGATCCGCGTCCGGATACCTGCTGGATGTAGTTGCCCTCTATATCGAAGACCTTGAGGCACGCCCCCAGCTCGTCCAGAACGAGGATCCGGCCCCGGTCATCGATCCGGGCGTCCATCAGGATGCCGAACGAGCAGGTCGAGTCGCCGAACTGCTCCCCGATCTCCAGAACCGCCCGAAGAGTGTCGACAGGTGGCATGATTCTGTCGTAGACCACGGGAGTACTTCTGCAGCCAGCTAGCGTCACCCCGATCAACTGGAACGCGGTCAGGAGGACTAGTATCATCACACGACGATGCATCGAAGCACTCGAAGGACGGCTCACGGCTACCCTCATCCGATCAACAAGCCGACTGCCTGGCGAACCGGTCCGGCAAGCTGCATCAGTCGCACCCTTCCCGATGGTTCCACCGGAAACGGCGCCAAACATCCCGGAGTGATTGCGGACACCCGGTCTTGCCGGCCACCGAAACCCTGCGTTCTCTTCCCTATCTCAGCAGGTACAGCTTCTGGTAGCCCTCCGGAGGATCCAGCTCCCAAGCGAGGATTCCGCATGGAGTACCCCTCGTTTCCCAGCTCCACCCCGGATCATCGTAGAAGGCATGTCCGAGAGGGTCTCCATTTCTGTCGTAAATGTCGAAGAATAGACCCTCGCGGGTGCCGAGTCTCACCCATAGGTTGCTGTCGGGACCGATCTCCACTTCAGCAATCATGTCCCTGTACGGCTCAGGTTCGTAATCGAAGCCCAACGGCCTGTGCCCTGTGGAACGGCTTGCCATGTAGGCATTCAGATAGAAGACTTCGTCCGCAATCTCCTGCTCTGTCCTGACCACTGGGGCCATGGTCCTTGTGATGTGAAGAACCTCCTCGCCGCTGGAGTCCCACGCGAACACCTCGTAGAGGTGTGGGTCGTTGGGGGCGAAGTACACGATGCCATCACCGACTCCACATGTGCTGAGCTGATCTACCAGTGAGAATCGGAGCATCGCTGACAGGGCCTCGTCACCGTCTCCCTCAACCCGCATGGAGTCTTTCCAGAGCAGTGTCTTCCATTCTGGTTCGCCCCAACGGTAGACGGCCACTGTCTGGAGCATGTTGCCGGTTGCCGCATTTCCATGATGCCTGCACATGACGAGTTCGCTATCGGAAAGAGCCGTTGCGTAGTAGGGCGAGTTCTGGAACCATGGGCTGCATTCCTCCACCAAGTCGAGCGAGTCGTCAAACGCCAGGTATCCCAGTCTGTCCCCGGTCAGGACGCATACACGGCCATCGGGCATCGAGAACATGCTCCTGGCAGTACGGAACTCCCCGGGTCCCGATCCGCGGTGCAAGGACAGCCGAATGAAGTCACCATTCAGATCGAAGACCTTCAGGCAGCCTTCCATCTCATCGCAGACCAGTATTTGTCCGTTGCTGTCGATCAGGGCATCAGCAATGTAGCCGAAGCTATCGGTGGAGTCCCCCAGTTCCTCTCCTATCTCCATCAAGACCTCGAGAGTATCGATAGGTAAGTCAGTGCCATCATCAGCCGGACTGCCATGACCGCATCCGAGGCTGATCAGGGACACAAGCAGCGCCGAAGCCAGAGATGGGGCCAAGTCCCGGTGGCCGGACAAGGCTGAATGTGGGTTTCCCATCAGAGACCAGAGAACCCGGGTTGCGCGTTCGCTGTCAACGCTACAGTCATCCTCGTTGCCTCAGTCAGCCAGGCTCCCGTCAACGCATATCTCCACATGCTTGCCACCGCCTGGCCAGCACTCGTCGTAGTGGATGGCTCCAGCCTCGCACCAGAAGAGGACATCGACGCCGGGGAAGCACAAGGGGAGTTTGAATCCTCTGGTGCCGTCATTCCCAAGCCCCACAAGCCTCGGATCTTCCCATGTCATTCGACAGACCTCCTACTATCCGGTTAGGTGTGGTTCTCTGCTGTTCCCGGGTTCCTCTGGAGTTCGCTCCGTTCACTATCATCCAGAACGAGCATGTACACCCTCGGATGCCAGTCCGAGTCGAGGTTCGCTCCGAGTACGCCGTAGCGGTCGACGTGGAAGGTGAGCTCCAGGTCGCCAGCGACGTCCTCGAGCATGACCTGACAAGCCAGGCTTCCCATGGAGTCCCAGACATCGAAGAGATAGCCTTCTGCGGCATCCAGTCTCCTCACCCAGAGTCTTCCATCACCGTCGACTCCCGCAAGCTCGATCAGCGGATGGTAAGGAGAAGGCTCGTAGCCCCCTGTGTAGGCCCGGTCACCTGTATGAGAGTCGTCGAATTCCTCTATCTCCGATCTGATCTCCTCATCGGTTTTTGGCAGCCGTGCTACACCCGGCTCGATCGCACGCTCAACCGAGCCGTCCGCGGAGAAGACCGTGATCCTGTAGTCCGTCACGTCGGTCACCACGAAGACTGTGCCCCCCTGCTCGGCGCAGAAGTCCAGAAGATCCATCTCCCTGTACACGTCTGCTGTCGACAAGTCGCTGAACAACTCATGGTATTCAATAGAAGGCACGGCGCTCGAGTCGAACCGGCCCACGTAGTAGCGAAGGCTGGTGAGTCGCCCATTGGTGAGGGTGACCTCGTAACCTGTCCCTGCGATGGAGTTGGGGCCGACGGGATACATCTCCGTCGTGACTCCGTTGACCCGCTCCTGCAGGTAGGGGCCGAGATACTCGCCCATCCCATCGAACT
>JAFGKQ010000324.1 GCA_016928495.1 Candidatus Fermentibacterales bacterium | reverse complement strand
TGACGGCGGAGGTGCCTTCTGCGTCCGCTGTTGCGCCCCCGGGGCATGTCGCCCTATCATGGGTCCGCCGGCCGTTGCGACCTCGCAGGAGAGGAGGTGGTTCTGATCGGACTCCGTGTTCCTCCGGCGCTGCTCGCCGGCTGCATCGCCATCGCGGGTTGCGGCAGCGATTCGACGGGGCCGTCCGCGCCTGAGCCGGTCACATACCCCGACTCCGTGGTGGACGTGATCCCCGTGCAGGACGTGCCTCAGGGCATCTGCCTTCTCGCGAGCGGAGAGTACGCCTACGTGTCGTGCAGCTACGACAACGTGGTGTGCTGCATCAGGACCTCCGACAACATGATCCTGGATCAGATAGAGGTGGCCGGGATTCCCATGGGGCTGGCAGCCCTGCCCGGCGGGGACTACCTCTACGTGGCCTGCTTCGGTGACAACAGCGTTCTGGTCGTCGACCTGGAGCTCGGCCAGGCCGTGGACGTCGTGCCGTTCGTGTCCCAGCCCGTGGAGCTGGTGGTCAGCCCTGACGGTGACTACGTCTACGTCTGCTTCTGGGGCAGCGACCAGGTCGGGGTGATCCGCACCGCGGACAACGTGCTCGAGGACGTGGTCGATGTTGGAGAGGGTCCTGTCGGGCTGGACATCTCGCCGGACGGCAGCCTGCTGTACGTGGCCTGCGAGGGCTCGGACGGCATATGGCAGATCGACACGTCCACGAACACGGTGTTCCACGTCACCTACGTCGGCCTGGAGCCCTGCGACGTGGCGTTCTCTCCTCTGGGGGCGCATGCCTACGTGACCAACCGGGGAAGCCGGGACCTCTACGTCATGGATACCGGCAACGGCCATGTGGAGGAGGTGATCGAGGCGGGGTACCCGCTCTACGAGGCCGAGTTCCTGCAGGGCGGGCGCTTCCTGTACGCGGGGACCTCGGAGGGAGTGGTCGTCGTCCTGGACACATGGGAGCACGAGGTGGTGGCGGCCGTTGCGGTGGACTCCTGGCCCGTCTCGCTGGCCACGATGCCTGGTGCGGACAGGGTCTACGTCTGCAATACCTACGAGAACACGGTCAGCGTGATCGAGTAGGAGCCCTCTAGCCCTGCCCCCCGATCAGAAGTATCTCCGATATCGCCGTGTCCTCGTACAGGGTGCCGGGGTAGACGTCCACTATCTCGAACCTGATGAAGCCGCCGTCGTCCAGAACCAGAGCGGGGCAGTCCGGGCCCAGGGCTTCCTGGAGTTCGTAGAGGTCGAAGGTCTGAGGCAGCATCGTGTCCTCGAGCTCCATGGTGCAGAGGATCCGGCCATTGAGGTCCACGAGGAGGGTCTTCACACGCTCGTTCGCTTCCCAGAGCTCCTGACTGGCCTGGTATCCGTTGAGGATGGTGATCGAGATCAGTGGCCAGGGCATGGTGTCGATGCCCGGGTCGCCTTCTTCGTTGTAGACCTGGTCATCGGTCAGGTAGTCCTCGAAGAGGGGGGCCTGTATGGTTATCATCTCGCCTAGCCCCGATCCCGGTACTCCCTCGACCCAGGCGGTCTCCAGCTCCCCGTCCATCAGATTGCCTGCGGTGTAGGTCCTGGTGCCGTAGTCGGGGAGCCCGGACGAGGCCATCAGGAGCCAGGGTTGTCCATAGCGTGTGCTCGTCCAGTCCTGCCCGATGGAGCCAACGATAGCGCCGGGGTCCTCGAGGACCGCGCTCAGTATCGGGATCTCCTCCGAGGCGAGCGCGGGCCCCGCAAGCAGGACCAGAACTGCTGAGAGACGCAGCGACCTGGGCATTTCCCCTCCCGTGTGTTGGTGTAGAGCGTCCACTGATGATAGCAGCGGGGATCGAGCGGTCAAAGCCGGCGCCGCAGGCCGGTTCCGGCTACCGCAGGATCACCAGGCGCGAGGCCTCCACTGCTCCCGGGGTCTCTAGCCTGACCAGGTAGACGCCCGGGAGAGCCCGCTCCCCGGCCCAGGCGGCTTGCCGCTCCGCGGCCGGGGAGTAGCCGTCTTGCAGGGTTTCCACCAGCCTCCCCTGGAGATCGTAGACGCTCAGTGTGACATGGCCCGGCTCCGGGAGCTGCCAAAGGACGGTCACCTCCCCGAAGGCAGGGTTGGGGAAGACGCGCAGCGCCAGAGAAGAGACGGGAGCGCTCTGCTGCTCCTCGATGCCGGTCTGGAGCTGCCACCTGTAGCCCGAAGCGCCGTTGGTGCCCGAGAAGAGGTAGCTTCCCGCATGGCAGGAGAGGCACAGGATCGGCGCATCCGGCAGCCCATCGCTCATCTGCTGCCAGCTTCCCCCCGCATCCTCGGTCACTATGACTCCGTTGTTCGCTGTTGCGAAGTAGATCGTCTCGTGGTCCTCGGGGTCGATGAGCAGATCGTAGACATCATAGGACGTGGGGATGATGGCGCTCCAGCTGGTTCCGCCGTTGGCCGATCTGTAGCCTCCGCCCGTTCCTCCTGCGTAGAGCACGCTGGAGTCGGTGGGGTCGACCTCGAGGTCGTAGACCCAGCCGTTGAGGCCGCTGGTCGAGAGCTTCGTCCAGCTCCCACCCGAGTTCTGGGTCCTGTAGATGGCCGCCAGGCTGTTCTCGTAGCCCGAGACGTAGACCGTGGACGGGGCCGAGGGATCGATGGCGACACTGTAGGCCATCCCGGTCCCGCTACCGATGCTGTAGCGCGTCCAGGAGGCGCCGCCGTTGGTGGTCCTCGAGGCTGCCATCTTGCTGGAGTAGAATCCGCAGGTCCAGTAGGTGCCGCTAGTGGAGGGATGGGCCGCCATGTCGCCGCCGTCGTCGTAGTAGGAGTCGATCTCGTTCCAGACGGAGCCTCCGTCTGTGCTCCTGAAGAGCTGTGCGCTGCCTCAACCCGTTCCTTCCAGGGCCAGGACCAGGTCCGGGCTGGAGACGTCGGCCACCATGGCGCAAACCACTCCACAGCCGAGCGGCATGGTCATCATGTCCCAGTCGGCGCCGTCGCTCTCGCTCCTGAAGAGACCCAGTCCGTTGGTGCTGGAGTACATCACAGAGGGCTGGGAGGGCGCGTTGCACATGGCGGTTATCTCGGCCAC
>JAFGKQ010000323.1 GCA_016928495.1 Candidatus Fermentibacterales bacterium | reverse complement strand
TGGGTCCAGCAGGTGCCTCCCTGCTGGCTCTTGACCGAGGTTACGAAGCTCTCTCCGCCCACGTCCCTCAGATCGAAGGTGATCGGGGGCTGCGACAGCGCCTGCCCGCACAGGAGCAGCATCGCTATGGAGAGAAGCGGGATCACTGGCTTCGAAGACTGTGGCATCTGGGAAACCTCCTCTGCCGGGGCTGAAGCAAGGAAGGCTCCGGCACCGTGCGAAACGTCTGTCCGTTCCTGTGCTCTGCGTCCGCGTGCTGCCTTCGTCCGGAAGGCTACCCACATGATTAGCTATACGGCCTGGAGGGGGCTGCAGCAAGGAGTCGCCGGGAAACGGATCAGTCGACTATCACCTTCTCCGTGTACCTGTTGTTCATGAGCCGGACCAGTCCCGAGTAGCCCATCCTGAAGCTGACGGTGTCCCCGACCGAGAGCGAGCTCCCGTGCTCTCCTACGTTGAGCACCGTGACGTCGCTGCTGGCACCGGCGATGCGGTACTCGGGGTTCACCGGCACGAGAGAGGAGACGTCCGTGTCCAGCTCGCCGACCGTGACGACGGCCCTGAATCCCCTGCTGCCGGGCGCTATGTCGGGATCGCTGCCGTTGCCCGTGCCGAACGGGCTGATCTCGTCGGAAGTCTCGCCTAGCGGCGTGAGGCTCTTCTCCTTGACCTCCACGACCTCCGCTTCGAGCAGGAATCCATCGTTCCTGAGCCCGCCGAGGGTCCCTCCGTTGATCAGGTCGGTACCCAGGAGGATCGCCTCGCCCACCCTGAAATGGTTGACCGCAGGCGGCACCTGACCTTCGAGCAGCAGGGGAAGCACCGCGCTCGAGCCCGCGGAGATGAACGGCAGCTTGCGGTCGAACTTCAGCTCGAGCAGCTCTCGGTAGAGAACCAGCTGCATTAGCTGGTCTATGGACGGGATGGCCCCCGCGAGGCAGCCCAGGTTGGCGCCGATGCCTATGATGTCGACGTTCGGAAGCGTGAAGACCTCCTGGTAGGTCCTGACGAGGGCGCCGGGGAGAATGCCCTCTCTCAGGTCGCCCAGCTCGATCATCAGCAGCACCTTGTGCCTGTACCCGAGCCTTCCCGCTGCCGAGTCGAGGTCCTTGACCGTGCTCAGCTCCGTGTTGAGCGACACGTCGGCGAGCCGGACCACCTCCTCGAGCTCGGAGCTGTGGGGCGGCCGTAGGTACCAGCACTCCAGCTCGAGACCCATATCGCTGATCACCCTCAGGTTCTCCAGCCTCGAGTCCGCAACCGAGGTTGCCCCGATCCGAGCCAGGGAGCCCAGGACCTGTTCGTGGCCGCAGAGAGCCTTGGTCACGACGGTCAGGGCAGCCCCGTGATGTCCGATCCAGGTCCCGACCGTCCTGTAGTTGTGACCCAGGGCATCCATGCCTATTAGCAGCCTGTTCATCGGGAGAGCCTCATGTCGGCGTACTTCGATCGGAAGCCTATGGCCTCGTAATACTTCTTTGCGTGGTTGTCGTACTCCACATGGAGCTTCACGTCTCCCTCGCAGCCCGCGATCGCCTCCGTCATGAGCCTGTGGCCCACCATTCCTCCCCGGAACGGCGGGGAGACGGCCACGTAGAGGATCAGGTTGGGAGGGATGTAGCCCTTCATCCCGGTCCGGAGCATCACCAGCGCCCCTGCGAGCTGGTCGTCCTCGTGAGCGAGGAGGATGAAGCCCCCCATGCCGGGAAGCTCCGACATCGCGTAGTCTATTCCGTCCCTGACCTCTTGCACCGGGTCGTCGAACGGCTTGAGGGACTCGTGAAGGAAGCCGGCCAGCGAGTCCGCGTTCGCGCAACGGGCCAGCTCCTCGTGCGTGTCCACACGGGTTATCCTCAGCATGCGGCTCTCAATCGCCCTGCGCAGTCCCGCGGGAGGCAGGAGCTGCGGTCCATCGACAGGTCTTCTATTCTCAGCGGGGCCTTCATGGCCTTCTGACGGGCAGGAGACAGGAATACCCCATCTCATTCCAAAATGGGCCGATCGCAGGCCAAGTCAACCCCGGCTTCGCGAAGCCCCTGTTGGGGCCAGGGGCCCGGCCGCTATGTTAGCCGCTACGATTGGGAGGCCTCCTGGCTTCTGCCGAATCTGCGTCAGGAACGAAGGGAGGTGCCCGTGAGCACCGTGAAGGAGTGCCTCGAGGAGGCGTTCGCCGGCGAGTCCCAGGCCAACAGGAAGTACCTTGCCTTCGCCAGGAAGGCCGACAGGGAGGGCCATCCGCAGGTTGCCAGGCTCTTCAGGGCTGCCGCTGCCGCCGAGACCGTTCACGCCCACAACCACCTTGCCGCCATGGGGGGAATAGGCGGCACCCGCGAGAACCTGGAGGAGGCCATCGGCGGGGAGACCCACGAGTTCAGGAGCATGTACCCGGGAATGATCGAGACAGCCGAGCGGGCCGGAGACGCAAAGGCCCTGAGGAGCTTCAGGTACGCCAACGAGGTGGAGAAGATCCACGCCGCGCTCTATCAGGGACTGCTGGACACGATCGAGGGTGACCAGGAGGAATTCCCCTACTACGTCTGCCCCGTGTGCGGTCACACCGCCGAGCGCGGAGCTCCCGAAGTCTGCCCGATCTGCGGCACGAAGGGCAGCATGTACGAGAGGATAGACTGAGCCTTCCGGGAGTCGGGCCGGTCAGACCTTCATGACCTCTGCCACCATTTCGGCCGGCCGAAGGCGGAGGTCCTGACCTCCTTTATCAGCCTGCTGAGCTCCCTGTTCTCCTTGACATCCTTCTTGCCCAGCACTCCCGCCAGCATGTCGGTGGTGTCCCTGACCCTGCTCGCGGTCCTTATCCCCAGGGCGATGAGGGTGTTGATCCCGAGCTGTGGATCCTTCTCGAGTATCTCGACCAGCTTCTTCCGGCTCATCCGGAGGACCACCGAGTCCTCCTCGGCCCTGACGGTGGCCGATCTGGCCTCCCCATCGAAGAAGGAGATCTCGCCGAAGACGTCTCCCTCCTCGAGCGTGGCCAGCGTGAAGGCGTTCTCTCCGGTGCCCTCAACAACCCTGAGCGTGCCCGAATGGACCATGTAGTAGTCGGTAGAGACCTCGCCCTCGAACACCAGGCCCTCGCCTGCCGGCACCTTCACCTTGTCGTAGTAGGCCATCAACCCAGGGTCTGCCATCACGTTGGCTCTGTAGAACAGCTGATCGGCATCCATCGAAGCCTCCCTCCGGTTCTCAGGGGCAGCGCCCTCCGGGCGGCGGAGGGGAAACCCGCTCCCTGAACGCTCGCTCCGGTGCAACCTCGGGTCAATACCCGGGACGCCGCCTTGACTGCCGGGATCATGTAGGTAGCTTTACCTAGCCGGTTGAGACGGGCGCGCGGGCCTTCGCCCCGGCCATATCGCGGCGATTCCGGCTCAGGTCCGGTCCGCGCAAGTTCCCGGAGGAGAGGTCTATCCCCATGCAGGAAAAGATCGGAGAGATGGTGCGTCGAGTGGAGGCCGACTTCGCGGACCTCCGCTACGAGGTCAAGAAGGTCACCAGGGCCAGCTTCAACAAGCAGGAGCTGCTGGAGCTCGGCAGTGATTCCACGGACGGCTACGTGGCCCGCGTCCTGCGGAATGGCGGGTTCGCGAGCTGTACTGTCACGCGGCCCGAGGACGTGGAGGAGGCGTTCAGAAGGGCATGCGACGCTGCGGATCTGGTGGCTCAGACCGCGGCGGAGAAGGTCGAGCTGGCTCCCGCCCCCGTGGTCCAGGATGCCGTCAGGCTTCGGCTGGACCAGGACCCGAGGGGAGTCTCACTTCACGACAAGCTGGAGCTGACGAGGAAGTACAACGACGTGCTCCTCGGGCAGCCAGGCATAGCCTCGACCAACACGGCCTACTCAGAGGTCTACCGGGACAAGCACTACGTCAGCTCCGAGGGCTCCTCCATCTCGGAGGAGCTGATCACGGCGAACATCGGAGGAGAGGCCATCGCGAGAAGGCTTGATGGCCTCGTTCAGAACATCAGGGTGAGCATAGGCGGAGCGGACGGCATGGGACGCCTCCACGACAGGGAGGACACCATCCTCGAGAGGGCCGGGCTCGCGAGGGAGCTGCTGGACGCGGAGCCCCTCAAGGCTGGCAAGTACACGGTCGTCCTGAACTCGAGCATGACCGGCGTCTTCACCCACGAGGCCTTCGGCCATTTCAGCGAGGCCGACATAATCGAGAAGAACCCCTCGCTGAGGGAGAAGATGAGCCTCGGCGCGGAGCTGGGCTCCGGCCTGGTGACGATCGTCGCGGATTCCACCCTTCCCGGGCAGGTGGGGTTCTACCGCTACGACGACGAGGGCGTTCCCGTGAGGCCGGTGACCCTGATGGACAACGGCGTGCTCGTGGGAAGGCTCCACTCGCGCCGCACGGCCGCCGCCTTCGGCGAGCCGGTCACTGGGCACAGCGTGGCCGAGGACCATCGCTACGCACCGATAGTGAGGATGGGCACCATCTTCGTGAAGCCCGGCGGCAGCAGCTTCGAGGAGCTTCTGGCGACCGTCGGTGACGGCCTCTACCTCTGCGATGCCAAGGGCGGCCAGACCGCCGGGGAGAACTTCACGTTCGGGGCCCAGTACGGCTACAGGATCGAGAACGGGAAGATGGGCCACATGGTCAGGGACATCAACATCATGGGGAACCTCTTCACGACTCTCTCCAACATCATCGCGGTCGGTGACGACTTCGAGCTTTCCGAGCGAGGCGGCTGCGGCAAGGGACAGATGAACATCAAGTCGGCCCACGGGGGACCTCACGTCGTGATCCGCGACATGGTCGTGGGAGGTGCCTGAGATGAAGCAGCTCCTCGAGAAAGC
>JAFGKQ010000322.1 GCA_016928495.1 Candidatus Fermentibacterales bacterium | reverse complement strand
GGTCTCGTGCTGGAGGCGTCGGGAGCAGCCCTGGAGTTGCGCGACGTCCCGGAGGGTGTGTATGACTTCGGCGTGAGGCCCGAGGACATCCTGATCGACGAGGCCGGCGGGATGGAGGGGACCCTGAAGGTCGTCGAGACGCTCGGCAACGAGAAGATCGTCATCCTCGACTTCGGGGGTGTCACGCTCACCGCCAGGTGCGCACCAGGGGCCCGGACGGTCGTGGGGGAGACGCTGCGCTTCTCTTTCGACCTCGCGAGGTGCCACCTGTTCGGCTCCGACGGAAGGAGAGTGGACCTGAGTGCTTGAGTCCGCCGTCGCGTTCCTTATCGCCGCCGCGGTCACGATAGCGGCCACGCCCGCCGTCAGGATGCTCGCGACCCGGCTCGACTTCGTGGATCATCCCGGCGATCGAAAGAGGCACCACTGCGCGACTCCTCTCATGGGCGGCCTCGGCATCTACCTGGCCTTCAGCCTGGCCGTGCTGGCCGGGGTGCTCTTCTGGCCAGGGCTGGCCCAGGGCCATCACTCCGACACGCCGCTTCAGTTGGTTCCCCTCTCTGTGATGATGATCGGTGGGGGCCTCGTGATGGTGATAGTCGGACTGCTCGACGACAGGTTCGAGCTCCGCCCCAGGACGAAGCTCGTTCTGCATACCGCTGCCGCCCTTCTGGCCGGCCTCTACTTCGTGTGGAGGGGCGCCCAGGTCACCCTGTTCCTCAACGCAGTCCCGTGGCTCGCCGGAGTGGTGACTCTGCTCTGGCTCGTCGGGATCACCAACTCCCTGAACCTGCTCGACCATGCGGACGGGCTGGCCGCAGGAGCCGGCGGGATCGCCTCGCTCTTCTTCATGATCATCAATCTCCTCAACGGAAACGAGGCCGTTGCCTTCATATGCGCGGCCCTTGCGGGAGCGTCGTTCGGCTTCCTGGTCTTCAACTTCAGTCCCGCGTCGGTATTCATGGGGGACGCCGGGAGCAACTTCATCGGCTTCACGCTGGGCGTGATCGCGGTGCTCGGCGTCTACACCCCCCAGGGCTCGATAAGGGAGCTGGCTGTGCTCAGCCCGATCCTGATACTCGCGGTGCCGATACTCGATACCATCCTCGTCGCCGAGTACAGGCTCAGGCGCGGTGCTCCGCTGTTCGCCGGGGACAGGAACCACCTGGCCCACCGTCTCATGAGGATCGGCTTCTCTGCCCGGGAGGCCGTGGGGGTTCTCTACTCCCTGGGCATACTGCTCGGGCTGCTGGCTCTCCTGCTGCCTACCCTGCATTCCTATCAGGCTGTTCTGGTCATGGCGAACGCCCTGGGTGTCTCCATCATCGTGGCTCTGTTCATCCGGAACGGCGAGAGGAAGAGCTAGCTTGCAGGAGCCGGCGAGAGCCGCGAGAACCGCCCTGATCCTGGTTCTTGGCCTGACCGCCGTCCTCGGCATAGCGCTGCTGCATCCGAATAGCCGCAGCAGCATACTGATCAAGGAGTTCACCTACGTCGCGGGTGGCCTGGTCACGGGCCTGATCCTCATGATCCACTCGCTCGGACGCAGCCCTGCTCTCCGGGGAGCTCCGCCGAAGGGCCTCCTGCTCTCCTTCTGCGGAGTCGTGCTCTACACCCTGCTCCGCTACCTCACCGGCCCAGGCACGGAGTCATCCCTGTTCTCTCTCTGGAGCCTGATCGGAGCCGGCTTCCTGTTCATCGTGCCCTCGTTGCTGCTGTCCGCCGGAGACAGGAACAGAGTGCTCCTGGTGCTGGTATGCGCCTCGGCGCTGCTGTTCGTCTACTCCATCCTGCAGAAGCTCAGCGTGCACATCTTCCCGTGGGACGAGCATCTCGGTCTGGGCGCCAGGGCCTCGGGTTCCCTCGGCAACCCCAACCTGCTGGGCAGCTTCGCGGCCGCCATGGCACCCGTCGGCCTGATGCTCGTGCTGGGCCGGATGAGGGGAAGAGCCAGGATGGTGGTCGGGGGCCTCTTCGTTGCGCTCTGCTCCGCTTCCATCTATGCCAGTGGCACGAGGGGCAGCCTCATAGGTCTCGTGGCAGGTCTCGGGGCAGTGCTCGCCCTGAGCTGGGCGGGCAGCGGCCGCCGGGAGGAGCAGCCCTCGAGACCGGGCAGGAAAGGGCTGTGGATCGCGGTGGCCGGGCTGGCCATCCTGCTGGCGGTCCTATTCGCCATCTTCCTGCCCAGGCTTTCCGAGCTGCTGCACGTCAACGAGGGGACCTTCCGGGTCAGGCGCATCATCTGGAGCGGAACCCTGGGCATGTTCGCCGCAAGGCCGCTCTTCGGGTGGGGGCCCGGCAGCTTTCAGATCGTCTTCCCGGCCTTCAGGGATCCTCTCTATCACACCATGGGCGTGAGCCACAACACGCTGCATGCGCACTGCGAGTATCTGGAGATCCTGTCGGATCTCGGCCTGGCCGGGGCGCTGCTCTGGGGTGCGGTTGCCTTCTTCTTCTTCAGAGCGATGAAGCGGCGCGGTCGGGAGGCCGTTGCCGTCGGTCTGACGGGGGGCGTCGTGGCCCTGCTGACTGAAGCCAGCGTGTCGGTGGCGCTGAGATGGCCTCCCTGCGCCATGCTGCTGGCGCTGCTCGCGGGTCTCGGCCTCTGCGGGCAGGGCGAGCCCAGGCCCCTGGGAGCAAGGCTCAGGATGCTGATCGCTCCCGGCGTGCCCGCGGTCACGGCGCTGTTCGTTCTGCTCGTGGTCCCGTCCTACAGGGCATCCATGAGTGCCGGACACACTCTCTTCGTGGGCAAGGAGATATACCTGGAGAAGGTGGAGCCCGCTCTCGTCAGAGCCGGCCAGGCCGCTCTCTCCTACGAGCAGACCGGCAACACCTCCTTCCGGAACGAGGCATGGACGGAGTACCGTACTGCCGTCGCGGCCTGCAGCCTGTCCGTGGAGTGGTGCCTTGCCACCGTTCAGACCGATCCGGAGGAGCTCGGAGGCTGGTACGCCTTGGGAAGCGCCTACCTCAGCAGAGCGATGGTGCGCGTGCCTCTCCAGCAGGCCCTTTCCAGGCTTCTGTCCAGCTACGGGGTGCGACCGGATCCGGAGATGGCGCGGGCCGACACCAGGCTCGCTCTTGCCGCATACGACTCGCTCGTCAGGAGAGCGCCCAACTACGCGGAGATCCACAACAACATGGCGCTGGTCTACGTTCGACTCGGCATGCTGGACGACGCCCTGGGGTCCATTCGGAGGGCCTACGATCTCTACGGGCACCGTCGCTACGACTACCTGCTGCAGGCCAGGGCCCTCGCTCCTCTGTGCGAGAGCCGCGACGGATGGCACCTCCTGATGATGCGCTACATCACCAACCTTTCCAAGCTGGCCGCGTCCGGCAGGGATCGCCTTCCCGACTTCGACCGCAGGGCAGCCAGGCTGACGGGGAGGAGTCAGAGCTTCGCCTTCATGTGCATGTACCGCGCCCCCGAGCAAGCGGACAGCCTCGCGCACGCTCTTGGAGATGTCTGGCGGGACCACGACGGGCAGCTCGCCGACCGCTACACGGCGATCGCGCTGGAACAGGCCGGGTACGTGCAGGAGGCTCACGAGGTGCTCGAGGCGTACGATACAGCCGATGCAGATCCGGAGGAGCTGCTCTCGCTCTGCCTGAGCAGGCTGGAGAATCGTGACATCGTACTTCCGGTACACCTGCAGGTGGCGGGGCTGCTGCTGGCCCGAGATGACGATCCGCGTGCCCTGGACCTGCTCATGGAGGCCAGCAGGATGATGGTCGGCCCCTGCGAGTCCCATGCCGCGGCATGGCCGCAGGCCGGTGCCTGCTTCACCGAGGCGACTCGCCTGTCACTCGGCGGCCCCGGGGGGATGCGCGTGGAGGATCTGCTCATCCTCGTCACCCAGTTGCTCGACTTCGATTCCTTCCTCGCTACGAAGGTCATAGTCGCGGAGACGGACTTCCGGTCGGGTACCGAAGAAACCACCAGGACGGCGCTGCGCCGCATCTGGACGGAGCTTGGAGGACCGCAGGCAGCCGCGGAGCGAGGGAGTGAGCTTCCATGGCTCGAGGACGGGGCCTTCTGTTGCATGGACTCCATGATCCGTGCGAAGCTGAGCGCCGACTCCACCGATATCGCGTCTGCTGTTCTGGGGCTCCGCTACGACTATCGCGTGCTGAGCTCCTTCTGGTGGGACACTCCTCGCTTCTCGGATGCCCAGAGGGATCTGCTGTTCGCCAGGATCGACAGTTGCCGCTCTCATCTGACCGCGATAGCAGGGGAGGAGGAGGCGCGCTACCTGGCCACCGAAGCCATGAACCTCGAGGGAGAGAGCACGGACGGGTCTCTCAGCGACAAGGCCTTCGCCCCGTTCCTCGAGAGGCTGCGCTCGCGCGTCTCGTCCGGGCAATCGGTGATGCTCCGGTCTCAGTAAGCTACCCGCTTCTCACAGCCCCGTTCACGGACTTGTCAAGGGAGCGCAACTGGCGTAGATTGCGCCTTCAGGTGGATACCGGCTCCGTATCCGGGCTTGCCCGATGGGCCATGCCCGATTTTTCTTATGTACGGAAGGGACTCCGAAGACGGAGATGACTGCCTATCATCTCGATACGGCGGAGCTTCGGCGAAGGTTGTCGGATCTTGCCGAGGGCAACGGCCTGATTCTGGTCGACGTCACGATGGCCTCCGGGCGCAGGAGGTCCCTTCTCAGGGTGCTGGTAGATCGTCCCGGACGGGTGACGGTGGACGAGTGCGCGAGCTTCTCGAGGCTGTTGGAGGACTTCCTGGACCGTGAGACGCTGTTCGACTCGCCCTACCTCCTCGAGGTCAGCTCGCCGGGAATCGGAAGGAAGCTCGAAAGCCCCGAGGACTGGCGCAGGACAGTTGGCAGGACGCTCAGGATAGAGCTTGCCGACGAGGTCTTCGAAGCTCGTCTGGAGTCCTGCGACGGTTCCTCGCTCTCGTTTGAAGAGGGTCGGAGAGTACCTCTGACCGACATAGTAAGCGCATCCGAGGTGCTCTAGCTCCTGCCCGGGCGGAGCGCCTCCGGGATGCCCCTGGAGGTTGATGTTGTCGGGTAACTACGAGCGTATCGAGGCACTTGCAAGGCTCTTCAGGGAGAAGGGCCTCAGCAGGGATGTTCTGCTGACGAGCCTTCTCAGCGGCCTGAGGAAGGCAACGGAGAGGGAGTACGGGTCCGAGTCCGACCTGAGGGTGGACTGGGACTCATCGAGCGGCGACGTTTCCGTGGTCGTCATGAAGGAGGTCGTAGACCGTATCGCTTCCGACCGCCAGCATGACCAGATCACGCTGAGGAAGGCTCGCAAGATCGTCCCGGAAGCGAAGCTCGGGGACACGATACCGGTTGCCTTCGACTTCATCGAGTTGAGCAGGTCGGCGATCAACATCTTCAGGCAGGAGTTCCTGTCTCTCGTCAGGCAGGCCGAGAGAAAGGACATCTACGCCGAGTACAAGGACAGGGTCGGGCAGCTCATCCCAAGGTGCAGGGTGCAGCAGGTCTACAAGAACCGCATCCTGGTCCAGGTGGCCGGCAGGGTAGAAGCCGTTGTTCCCGCCGAGGAGAGGGCCCGCGGGGAGAGGTACGAGCAGGGCGATCCCGTGCTCCCCGTGCTGCTCGAGGTCAACGAGCCGGATTCGAGCGAGCCGCAGCTCATCCTGTCCAGGGCGACGCCGCTCCTGGTGAAGCGCCTCTTCGAGCGGGAGGCGCCGGAGATCGAGGAGGGCGTGGTCGAGATAAGGGCCATCGCGCGAGAGGCAGGCGTGAGGACCAAGATCGCTGTTGCCAGCAATGATCACAGGGTCGACGCCGTCGGCGCTTTCGTGGGGATCAAGGGCTCCCGCGTGCAAGCGGTGACGAGGGAGCTCAACGGCGAGAGGATAGACATCATCCCCTGGACCATGGACAAGCGCGTTCTCGCCACCCATGCGCTGCAGCCTGCGGCGGTGATCCACACGGAATCGAAGACCTGGACCGATCCGGAAACCGGCGCCGAGCGTCCGTCCATGATGGTGGTCGTGCCTGACAGCGACCTCTCGCTAGCGATCGGCAAGAACGGGCAGAACGTCAGGCTCGCCGGCGAGATGGTCGGCTACAGGATCGACCTCATGACCCAGACCGAATGGGAGAAGGAGAACAGGTGGCGGGGAATGCTGAAGGTGGATCTCCCCAGCTTCTCCTCCATGAGTGACAAGCTGGCCGAGAAGCTGCGTCTCTCGGGCCTCGACTCGGCGCAGTCGATCCTCGAGGGAGGAGAGAAGAAGCTGCTCTCAGTGAAGGGGATCGGGCCGGCTACGGCCGCGAGGCTTCTTGCCGAGGCGAAGGTGCTGGCTGAGGAGCGCGTCGCCGAGGTGGAGAGGCTTCGGCAGGAGACCGAGCGGAAGGAGATGGAAGCCGCCGCTCTGGCGGAGAGCCAGTCGGAAGGGCAGCAGCCAGCGGAGGAGGATCCTGCCGCCGAAGCCCGGAAGGACAGCGGGGAGGCAGGTGGTGGCCTTGACTGAGCAGGGCAAGAAGCGGGTATACGAGCTCGCGCGGGAGCTCAACATCTCCAGCGAGGCTCTGATCAAGGTTCTCTCCGACATGGGGATCCAGGTGAAGAGCCACATGAGCACCCTGACGACCATCCAGTGCACTCTGGTGCGCGAGAGGTTCGACAGGGAGAAGCAGAAGGCCAGGATCCGCGCAGCCAAGTCGCGCAAGAAGCGGAAGGCCAAGCGCAAGAAGAAGACCCAGCCGTCTGCCGAGACCGTGAAGACGGTCAAGAGCACTCTGGCCAGGATAGACGCGAAAGCGGCCAGAACCCAGAAGAAGAGGCGCAGGAGATACAAGGAGGAGAAGCAGGAGAGGCACGAGAAGCAGGACCTGGACGAGCTCCGCGAGAAGAGGATCCTCCGCATGACGGAGTTCACCTCCCCCTCCGAGCTGGCCGAGCTGATGGGCGTCCACCTGAACGAGGTCATCTCCAAGTGCCTCGAGCTCGGCACCATGGCCACCGCCAACCAGAGGCTGGACATGGATACGCTGTCGCTTCTGGCGGACGAGTTCGGCTTCGAGATAGAGGCCGTCAGCGAGTACGGCACCAAGAAGCTCGAGGAGCGCAGGTCCAGGCAGGATAGCGAGAGGCTCTCGAGGCCGCCGGTGGTCACGATAATGGGCCATGTCGACCACGGGAAGACGGCCCTTCTGGACCACATCAGATCCTCGAACATCATAGCCACGGAGTCCGGGGGCATCACCCAGCACATCGGTGCCTACACCGCGCGGCTCGACGACGATCACACGATCACCTTCATAGACACGCCGGGCCATGCCGCGTTCACGTCGATGAGGACGCGAGGGGCGCAGGTAACGGACATCGTCGTGCTCGTGGTCGCGGCCGACAGCAGGGTAATGCCCCAGACCGAGGAGGCCATAGACCACGCCAGGGCGGCCGGGGTTCCCATTGTGGTGGCCATCACCAAGATGGACCTCTCGTCGGCCAATCCGGACCACATCAAGCAGGACCTGGCCAACCATCACGTGCTGGTCGAGGACTGGGGTGGCGAGGTCCTCTGCGCCGAGGTTTCTTCCATCACAGGCGAGGGAGTTCAGGATCTTCTCGAGAAGATACTCCTGCAGGCGGAGGTGATGGAGCTCGGTGCCTATCCCGACAAGCCGGCCAAAGGAACCGTACTGGAGGGCAAGATCGACCCGAGAAGGGGAACGGTCACGAACGTCCTGATACAGGACGGCACCCTGCGTCTGGGCGACTACTTCGTGGTGGGCCAGTACAGCGGCAGGGTGAGGGTTCTCCACGACGAGAACGAGAACAGGCTCGAGGAAGCCGGGCCGGGGATGCCGGCTCAGATCCTCGGTGCCTCGGGCGTGCCCGAAGCCGGCGACTCCTTCTATTCCGTCTCCGGCGAGCAGGAGGCGAGAGAGATAGAGGTAAGGCGCCAGATAGTCGAGCGCGAGAGAGACCTGCAGTCGCGCCACAAGGTGACGCTCGAGGAGTTCTGGAAGTCCTCCGGCGAGGAGGGCCGCCGTACCCTCAGGCTGGTCATGAAGGGCGACGTGCAGGGCTCCGTTGAGGCCCTCGTGGACATGCTCACGGGGCTCGGGACCGATGAGGTGGGCGTCGAGATCGTCAGAGCGGCCGCCGGCGGGATCTCCGAGAGCGACGTGATGCTGGCCGCCGCCTCAGATGCGGTGATCATCGGCTTCAGGGTCCGGCCTGACGCCAGGGCGAGGGAGTTACTGGCGAAGCACTCCATAGAGGCCTACACTTTTCGCGTCATCTACGAGGTCGAGGAGACCATCCGCAAGGCTCTCTCCGGTCTCCTCAAGCCGGAGGAGAAGGAGGAGTTCCTCGGCTCGGCGGAGGTCAGGCAGGTCTTCAGGGTTCCGAAGGTAGGCTCGGTTGCCGGTTGCTTCGTGGTCACCGGCGTCATCAGGCGGGCCGCGTCCGCCAGGCTGGTGAGAGACGGCGTGCTGGTCTGGGAGGGCTCGATCGGCTCCCTCAAGCACTTCCAGGAAGACCGCAAGGAGATGGCTGCCGGCTTCGAGTGTGGCATCGGGCTTGCCGGCTTCGACGACGTCAAGGTCGGCGACATCATTGAGTGCTTCGATATCCTGAAGATCGCGAGGCAGCTCTAGCTCTTCCGCGGAAGAGCGGGCACGATGGACGAGCGCCGACGGACCAGGGTAGCGAAGGCCATCCTTCGCGAGATATCCCTGATACTGCGGAGAGAGGCCAGGGATCCGAGGCTCGGCGGCGTCGTCGCGACCCAGGTCAGGCTTTCGAAGGATGGCTCGCACTGCGTCGTCTACTACTCGGTAGTGTCCCGGGACTCAGCAGAATCGGATGTCAGGGATGCCCTGATCTCGGCCACGGGCTTCATGCGGCGCCTGCTGGCGGACCGCCTGGCGCTCCGCATCACCCCCGAGATCAGTTTCGTCGAAGACGATTCCATCGAGGGCGGGGAGAGGGTTCTCAGGATCATGAGATCACTGGAGGAAGACTAGACTGGCTCCCTCGACGCCATTTCCCGCGGCGGGCAGCGTCTACCTGCTCGACAAGGACGTCGGCCTGACCTCCAGGCGGGCTTCCGGGCAGGTGGCTCGCTGCTGGGGCTTCAGGAAGTACGGGCACGCGGGCACCCTCGACCCGGCGGCAACCGGCCTGCTGGTGGTTCTTCTGGGCAGGGCGACCCGGCTGTCGCCCTACCTGACCGGCCTCCCCAAGACCTACAGCTTCGTCCTGAGGCTGGGCGTCGAGACGGACTCGGGGGACTCGGACGGGACCGTGACCGCAACCTCCGGTGCCTCTCATGTGGATCGCGAGTCTCTCGAGACCGCCCTGAGGGGCTTCGAGGGGACTTTCCCACAGCAGGTTCCGGCTTTCTCGGCAGTGAGAGTCGGCGGCCGCAGGGCCTACAAGCTTGCCAGGCGAGGACAGAGTCCTGAGATGCCCGTGAGGCAGGCTACTGCCGGATCCTGGACGATAGAGGAGGAGATCCCGGGCACGGGCTTCAGGCTCAGCGTGAGGGTCGGGACAGGGACCTACGTGAGGGC
>JAFGKQ010000321.1 GCA_016928495.1 Candidatus Fermentibacterales bacterium | reverse complement strand
GACCCTGGGCGACACTGCCGCGAGAAGCCTGGAGAGGCTGCTCGAGGATCCCGACTCCTTCGTCAGGCTGAGGACCCTGGTCGGCTTCTCCAGGGCGCGGAGCCTTTTTCAACCGGAGAAGACCGAGTCCTTTCTCAGTGCGCTCCGGGACAGCTCATCTGCTGTTCGCAGGGAGGGTCTGGCATGCCTCTCCCGCAACAGGCAGGCGCTGGACGACCCCGGGATAGTGGCCGGTGTCGCTGACCTCCTGGAGGACCCCGACGAGAACGTCCGGCTCGATGCGATCAGGCTCACGACCTCGAGCAACGAGCTGCTTGCATCCGAGCCGGTCCGGCGCAGGCTGCCCGACCTCTTCATGGACAGGCTTACGTCCGGGCAGGGAATCCTGGAGGAGCTGAACACGGCGAGGGACATACAGAGGGAGTTGCTTCCGGACCAGCCGCCCGTTCTCGACAATCAGGAGGTCGCGGTCTACTACAGCCCTGCGAGAGAGGTGGGTGGAGACTACTACGATTTCTTCGATCTTCCGGAGGGCAATCTCGGAGTGGCCGTCGGCGATGTCCTGGGCAAGGGAATTCCAGCGGCGCTGACCATGGCCGGGCTTCAGGGAACGCTGATGGCCCACATCCGCACTCTCTTCGACATCAAGGAGATAGTTTCCCTGGTGAATCAGACCGTCTGCTCCGGGGGAGCCATTCCGAACCTCGTCAGCCTCTTCTACGGTGTCCTTCAGCTCGAGAGCGGCCGTCTCACCTACGTGAACGCGGGGCACAACCCGCCGCTGCTGGTGAGCCGGTCCGGTGAGGTGAGGAAGCTCGAGACCGGGGGCCTCATACTCGGGGTCAGGCGGGAGGAGCAGTACGAGGCCGGCCTGGTGGAGATGTCCGCCGGTGACATCCTGGTCCTCTACACGGACGGCATCACCGAAGCCATGGACGACGACGAAGAGGAGTACGGAATGGACAGGCTCGTGGGGGCTATCAGGTCGTACAGGGACCTGACCGCGAGACAGATCGCGGCCCGGGTCGTGAGGGAGGTCGAGCGCTTCCGTGGCGGCTCCGTTCGCACCGACGACCAGACCCTCGTCGTGCTAAGGCAGCTATAGCGTGATGCCCGATCCCGAGGCCCTCGATGTCTTCCTGTTCTCGGACTTCGGATGGGCCGACCCCTACGCTGGTCAGATGAGGGCGAACATCGTACGTCTCTGCGTACCGGGGGCGAGACTGGGCAGGATCATCGACGTGACTCACGGAATAGCGAGGGGGGACGTTCTGGCCGGAGCCGCTCAGATCGCGGCCAGCCTTCCCTATCTTCCCGCTCCGAGCGTGGTAGTGGCCGTAGTCGATCCCGGTGTCGGGACCGGCAGAAGAGCACTGGCCTGCAGGAGCACCGGGGGCGCGGTTCTGATCGGTCCGGACAACGGGCTCTTCAGCATGGTCGAGGTTCCAGAGGCCTGGCTGCTTCCCGGCTCCCGGGAGAGCTGCTCGAGTACCTTCCACGGAAGGGACCTGTTCGCAGTGGCCGCTGCCGGGGTCTGCTCCGCCGGGAGCTACCTGGAGAGCCTGGAGCCCATCGATCCCGGCGCGCTGGTGACACTGCACAAGCCGGTTCCGCGCCGGGTCGGCGGCTCCGTGGAGTGCCTCGTCGCCTGGACGGACTCGTTCGGCAACGTGGTCCTGTGGGCTGACAGGGCTTCGATCCCGGATGTCGCGGAGGGTCTCCTCGAGCTCCCCGACGGCAGGGCACCCATCCCGTACAGGCTCTCCGGGACCTACTCCGGAGGGAAGGGCCTGCTTCTGCTCGAGGGCAGCCAGGGCCTGATGGAGCTGGCGCTGGACGGAGGCAGCGCAAGCGAGGCCACGGGCCTGGCCGCCGGCGACAGCCTGGCGCTGCGAGGACTCGAACCTTCCGGCCGGGCGCGGCGATGAAGCACATCGGGCTGCTGCTTCACTTCTACCAGCCGCCTACTCAGGACCTGGGCCTGGTTTCGGCGATAGACGAGGAATGCTACTACCCTGTCTTCTCCCTGCTGGAGAGGTCCGCCGCTGCCGTTACCGTCAACATCTGCTACTCGCTCACGGAGCACCTCGAGCGTCTCGGGTCCCCCAGTCTCTCGAGGCTGGCATCCGCGCACGGTGTCGAGCTCTGCTCCTCGGCGGCGTTTCACCCGATCCTGCCGCTCATACCGGAGTCCGAGGTGGTCAGGCAGCTAAGACTGAACCTCCTTGGCAACAGGCGAGTGCTCGGCAACGTCTTCGCACCCACCGGGGTCTTTCCGCCCGAGATGGCGTGGAGCGTCGGGACGGGGCGGACGATCGCCGGAGATGGCTACCGGTGGGTGATCACGGACGATCTTCCCTGGACCGCGACCGGGCACGAGGCGCCCTTTGATTCCGTCCTCCGCTCCGGCAACGTTCTGGTCCTGATGCGGAGCAACTTCTGGAGCAACAGGATAGCTTTCCATCCATCGGAGGGGGATGCCGTTGCGGCGAGCCTGTGTGCCGGACTGGACTCCTGGGTGCGAAGGAAGGGGAGGGGACCAGGGGGCGATTGCTACCTGATCATCGCAATGGACGGGGAGACCTTCGGGCATCACACCAGGGGCACGATAGAGACCTTTCTGGCGCCCTTCATCAGCAAGCTCGCCGGGATCGACGGCGCACGTCTGAGCACTCTCTCGGAGATAGCCGGCTCCTTCCCGGCCATGGAGGCCGAGGTGCCTGCCGGAAGCTGGTCTACCACGGCCGGGGATGTGGGAAGGGGCGTCCCGTACCCGCTCTGGGCCGATCCCGGCAACGCGACTCACGGGGCTCTCAGGGCAGTGAGGGACATGGTGCTCGAATGGGCCAGAAGCTGCAGCGGGAGCAGGGTTGCAGACCTCGCTGACAGGATGTTATACTCATGCCCGTTCTGGTGGGCCAGCGACGGACGCGTCGATCCCGTGCAGGTTCGCAGGGGGGTGCTGCTTCTCGTGCAAACCGCCGGGGAGGCCTTTCGGGAAACCGGCGACGGCCGTCTCGTGGACGAGGTAATGACCCGGGTCAGCCGCATTCCGCTGCTGATCGGAGGAGATTCCGATGCCCAAGAAGGATAGGACGTTCGCGGCGAAGCTGGCTCACGAGGCCAGGACGGTGGTCAGGGAGGCCTGCCCGGTCTGCGGCAAGGAGCGCGTCGCGGCGGTTTTCTACGCCGCCATCTACAACGAGGACGGCTTCTGGCGCCCGCAGCGCCGCCGCGTGAAGATCTGCGACTGTAACAGGAAAGAGATCTACGGCTAGCAGGCCGGCCATTCAGCGGCTTGAAGGGGTTCTCCTCCTCACTGCCGGGCATGGCAGGAGGGCTGAGCCCCTTTCCTTTTCGAGGCCCAAGGCACTTCTTCCGGCTCCCGGAGGCATGACCCTCCTCGGAAGGCTCGCGTGCGCAACTGCCTCCCTGAGGCCGTCCCGGATCGTGGTCAACGCGTCCAGGTGCAGGCGCATGATCTCGGATGCGATGCTGCAGGCGGGCGTGGACAGATTCGAGCTTGCCTTCGAGGAGAGGCCGCTCGGGGTCGTGGGGACGCTCAGGAGGCTCGCCCGTGGGATGGAGCGGGGCGCCGGGGGCGCGTGGATGGTGGTGAATACCGACATGGTCACCGACCTGGATCCGGAGATGCTCCTGGCCCACCACCTGGACTCGGGCAGGGACTGGACCGCTGCCGCCGGCCCGATGCCGCAGGGGGGGAGCTTCAGCCCGCTGCTGGTTGCGGAAGGCCGCTTCGGCCGACCAGGAGGGGATCGGGAGCTCCACTACCTCGGGATCAGCGTCCTGGGGCCGGAGGTGCTCGAGCTGTGCGTCGGCTGCCATGGTGAGATGTTCAGGGATCTTGCCCCACTGGTGCTCGCGGCAGGGCTGGAGACGGGGGTCTTCGTCACGTCCTGCGCCTGGTCCGACATGGGTAACCCTGAGGCCTTCAGATCCGGCATCCTGTCGGCGGGCGGCTTCGTCAGCCCCTCGGCCGTGCTGGAGGAAGGGGCCGTGCTCGAGGGTGTGAACTACATAGGGGCCGGCTGCCGCGTGTGCAGAGGATCGGTCGTCCGGGATTGCGTGCTCCTGGACGGCTCTTGCGTCGAGGGAGCGGTGGTCGCGGAGACAGTGGTCGCATGGGGGACCACGCTGAAGGGGGACTGAGTCCGGCATGCTGGAGGACATCGAGGTCTGGCTTTCCGAGTGGCTGGGTGACCCGGGCTTCTCCCTCGTCCGCCTGAAGGGCGACGCGTCGCTGCGGGCATTCTACAGGGTCCGCGGATCCGGGGGTTCCTCGGTAGTGATGGACTCGGGGCAGGGTGACCTCTCCTCCTTTCTGGACGTTCACGATCTGCTCCGGAGCAACGGCTTCCCGGTGCCGGAGATACTCCACAGGAACCTGGAGAGGCAGTGGATCGTGCTCGAGGACCTCGGTGACACGCGGCTTCTTGACCTCGAGAATCTTGAGAGAAGAACGGCCGTGGACCAGGCGCTCGATCTGCTCGCCTCCATGCAGGCGGCACTCCGCGGCGCGAAGACGGCGGGATCGGTGGCGGGGAAGCGCAGCTTCACGCCGAGCTTCTTCATGGCCGAGCTCGAGCACACCATACTGCACCTCTTCTTCCGGCTCCTCGGGGTGCCCGAGGATCGTCTGAGGGCCCTGCAGGCGGAGCTGAGGAAGCTCTGCTCCAGCGCCGCGGAGGCGCCGCGGGTCTTCCTGCACAGGGATTTCCACAGCGCCAACCTGATGGTCACAGGCCGGGGCCTCGTCATGGTCGACTTCCAGGACGCAAGG
>JAFGKQ010000320.1 GCA_016928495.1 Candidatus Fermentibacterales bacterium | reverse complement strand
CCGAGAGCGCTGCTCGCCGTTCTCTCGGGGTCGTCACTGGCCGTGTCGGGGTGCATCCTGCAGTCGATGCTCAGGAACGAGCTGGCGACCCCCTACACGCTGGGGGTGTCGGCGGGCGCGGGCCTCGTCGCCGGCCTGCTGGTGCTCACCGGCACGGCACTGCCCTCCTGGCTCATCGTCATGTCGGGGTTCGGGGGGGCGCTGCTGGCCGTTTCCCTCGTCTACTCCCTCTCGCGTCTCGGCACGGGAACCAGCGATGTCAGGTTGCTGCTCGCCGGTATCACCGTGAACCTCATAGGAGCGGCGCTCCTGCTGCTCGTGGAGTTCTTCAGCCCAGCCTCGAGGCTGGTCGAGATCGTGCGCTGGATGATGGGCGACCTCTCGACGGTAGGGATGACCGTTCCCCTCGCCGTTCTCCCGTTCACCGTGGCCGGCATGCTGATGGCCTTCGCCAGGGTCGGCACGCTCAACCAGCTTGCGGTGGGAGAGGACATGGCCAGGTCCAGAGGGGTCAGCGTGGGCAGATCGAGGAGCTTCCTGCTCGTGTCTTCCGCTCTGCTGGCCGGCAGCGCGGTCGGCGCCATCGGACCCGTGGGCTTCGTCGGGCTGATAGTGCCGCACTTCATGAGGAGAGTGGTGGGATCCGACTTCAGGCGGCTGCTCCCCGCCTCTGCGCTGGGCGGGATGATACTCATGCTCTTCGCGGATGCCGGCGCCAGGGTCATCGTCCAGCCTGCAGAGCTGCCGATCGGCATAGTCATGGCCCTGCTGGGAGGCCCCTTCTTCCTGGTGCTGCTGCTGAGAAGGCTCGGCTAGTCCGCCCCGGGACTAGTAGTAGCCCGTATCGGGCGGCGGCTCTCGGCTCGAAGTGGTGTCGGCCCTGGAGGCGGCGACCGCGTCGTAGAACTGCTGTCTGAGATCCTCGACGCCTTCCGATTCCCTGAGCATCTCGAGCTGTGCCCATACGGCCGAGACACCGGTCTGGGACTGAACGGTCAGGTACAGGGGTGCTAGCAGCATGGGGTCTGAGGGCATCGGCGGGGATGTCCTTGTCGTGATCTCGGCGAGGATCGCGTTGTTGCCCACCCTGAAGGGCCCGAGAACCTCGAGAGGAGGCGCGACGAGGGCGACGTCAGCGAAGTCCGGGGAGGACAGGAGGCCGCCGTAGGCCCTGGGATCGCCGAAGGCAGCCTGCCTTACCGACGCGACGGTGAACTCGGGCGTCGACTGGAGCCCGAGGGACTCGCCGGCCGCGTAGGAGCCCAGCGTCACACCCGACTCCCGCATCTCCGCGAGGGCCCGCTCCGCCTCGGCCATGGAGGTCTGCTTCTGGATGTGCGAGGAGGCGGTCAGCAGGAGCCGTCCGTCCTGCTTCGCCTGTTCGAGGGTCAGAAGGCCGCCCCCGGAGTACTCCAGGCGCCTGGCGACGACGAAGGCAGGATAGCTTCCGGCATAGGACGGAACGTACATCAGTGGCCCCATGTCGTCGGTCCAGAGCGTGTCCAGAGCGAACACCTTCAGCGGCCTGGGCATTCCGCCGAGCTCGGTGGCAGAGTCCACGTCCAGCTCTCCCCAGTCGAGGACCTGAAGCGAGTCGCTCCAGGGAAGCTGTTGGGAGAGCAGGGACTCGGCCTCCATCTCGACCTCCCAGGCGGTGTCCATGATCGAGCGCTGTCCCGGGTATACCGGCGCTTCCCAGTGCGCTATCCGGAGGGTGTCCAGGCTCGGGTCAGACGGATTGGACGAGGACGCGCCGGAGACGATCCGGACAGCGTGCCAGGCCGAGAGGCCGGGAGCGTAGACGAGGGAGGGGGAACGGAACAGCGGGCTCATGTCGCCCGCCTCGATATTCCCCTCGAAGACCCCCGGAGCGAAGGTATCGAGCTGCTCCCTGGTAAGCAGTATGGTGTCAGGAAGGGCGCCCGAGAGCACCAGCGAGTCCACGGTGGCTCTGGCTCTCTCCGTGTCGGTCTCGCTGGGCACCACGCCCACCGTAACGTAGCGCACCGTGGCGGTGGGCGGATCCGTGAACAGATCCGGGTGGTCGTGGTAGAACTGGTCCAGCTCCTCGTCGGACGGTATCCTGATCTCTCCGGTGAACAGAAGGAACCTGGCGGTCAGAACGGCGTAGCTCTCGTCCATGTGGTACTGGAGCTCGTCCATGGAGGCGAGTGCCCCGAGTCTCACATGCGCCGGGAACATGATGCTGGTCGCCTGTTCCCAGGCCTGGTAGAGAAGCTGGGAGTACCTCGGGTCCTCCCGGTAGGCCTCCAGCATTGCCCGGGGATCCTCGACGCCCGCCAGCCTGAGCTGCTGGAGGAACATGGCCTCGGCCTCTTCGACGCCCAGCGCTGGCCATCCGTGATGAGAGAGGAAATCCCTGCGGAGCTGGGCGTTCACCATCTCATCGAAGGCTGCCTGCTCGATCTCGTCGTGCAGGGCAGCGATCTCGCCCTCCGGGCTTGGGTCGCCGCTCATCTGCATCGCGCCTGTCAGTCTGTTCCTGATGTCCATGTAGTGCTGCTGGTACTGCTCGGGAGTCAGCTCGGCATCACCTACCCGCGCAACCACGTTGGTCGCGTCCGCGCCGCTGCCGTCGCGGCCTGTTCCCCAGTCGACGAAGATCAGGAGCACGAAGGTGACAACAACGATGGTCAGGAATATCTTTGCGTTGTCTCTCAGCCAGCTGAGCATTTTGCATGTTCTCCCATGGAGTTCGAGATCACGCGGTCGCGGTACAATAGCCGTGCGGCACCTCGTCTGCAAGGTCAGGTGGTGTCCGGATGAGATCCAGGAGCTTCGAGGATGTGGAGAGGGCCCTCGGCTCAGGGCATCCACCCAGGTCCATCCTCATCGCGGGAACCGAGCACTACCAGCGAAACAGGCTCGTCAGCGCCGTCCTGGAGCGCTTCTCGGGACCCGGGGCTGGAGAGGAGGGCTGCTCCCTCGAGGTTCGCAGGCTAGATGCCCCGTCGCTGGCCCCCGGGGAGCTGGGCCGGCTGGTCTCTGAAGGCTCGCTCTTCTCGGAGGGTACCGTGCTCGTGGTATCGGATGTCGGAGGGACTCCGCGGGGATGCAGGGACGAGCTTCTCGGCGTGGCCTCCTCACCCGGAGGCAATGCCCTGCTGATGACCACGGACGAGACCTCCCTCGGGGGCTCGCTGCTCAGGAAGCTCGCCGATGCCGCGACAACCTATGTCTGCTATCCTCCCTTCGAGAGGGACATGGCCCGATGGGCCGGCAGGATCGCCCGGGAGCAGGGTGTGGAGCTTACCCGTGGCGCGATCGACCACCTCGTGTCGAGGTTCCCCGACAGCCTCAGCTCGCTCGCGGATGCGACGGGAAGACTGGCCCTCTTCTACGGTCCCGGCTCCAGGATCGACGAGAGGGATGTGTCGAGGCTCATCGACTCCAGGGAATCCGCCAGTGTCTTCGATCTGATGGATGTGCTGTTCAGGGGTGACAGGGCCGGTGCCACGAAGGCGTTCTGGTCGATTCTGGAGAGCGGAGAGGAGATCGTGGGGGTGCTCTCGTTCCTTCACTCGCAATGGCAGAAGCTGCAGTTGGTCCGGGAGGGGCTCTCCTCGGGGCAGGGAGCGCAGAGGGTCGCCTCGGAGCTGGGGCTGCGCGGGAGGATGCTCGAGCGGCTGGTAAGCGCGGCGTCATCGGAATGCCTTGCGGATCCCGCGGAGGCGGCGGAGGCCTTCGCTTCCGCTGACGAGGCGGCAAAGACCGGGGCTGACCCCTTCATGCTCTCGGCCATGCTGATTCTCGTCTTGACACGTGGTAGGCGTTGATTGACTATTATCACGAATTTCGAAACTCCCGGCAGCGCGCCCTCGGGCTGCCTCGCTGCCATACCCGAGAGGAGCAGACATGGCGGATGTTCTTGAGGACAAAATCCAGGAGCTTCTGGACAAGCGGAACGAGCTTGCCGGCCGCCTGGAATCCCTCGAAGACCTGAAGGGCCAGACCAACGAGAGGGTCTACGCCAGGATCCGGAAGGACTACCAGGCCCAGCTCTCCGAGGTCCTCGGCTCGATCGCTCAGGAGAGAGGGGCGCTCGAGGACAAGGCCGCGAAGCTGAAGAAGGACATCGACAAGCATGAGCAGCTCCACATGGAGCAGTCCGACAAGGTGGACGAGCTCAACCTCAGGGCGATGCTCAAGGAGT
>JAFGKQ010000319.1 GCA_016928495.1 Candidatus Fermentibacterales bacterium | reverse complement strand
CCCATGAGCTGCTGGCTGGACGGCAGTCGCCTGCCGGCAGGCGTCTATCTCGCCAGGCTGCAGGCAGGAGATCAGTCAGCAGTTATCAGGCTCATCAAACTCTAGCCAACCTCAAGTCCCTCAGCAGACAGAGCCCTCTGAGCCACCTCCAGAAGGGGTTCGAAGAACTCATACCCGGGGCTACCACTTGGGGACATGCACCGATCAGGGTGCGTGTCTCCTTTCTCCTGCTTGTCTGGGCAGGGACTGGGTATCCTGCCCCCGCTATCAACAGAACAAGGGGACATGTACCCGTTACGTGTCCCCTTTCTCCTTCCTCTTTGGGCAGGGAACACGTATCCCGTGCCGCGGGGCCCAGGCGGAGCTGCACTGGGACCTCGTGTCATGTCCCCGCTACCATGGTTGAGACGGGGACGTTCGAGCTCTATCAGGCACGTCCCCTCTCCTCTTGTCCCCTACTCGTAGTGGGTCCACATCCGGACTATCTTGACGGCCTTCTCGTCTTCGAGGACCTGATAGACGATGCGGTGCTGTATGTTGATCCTGCGCGAGTAGGCACCCGCCAGGTCGCCTGGCAGCTTCTCGAAGGGTGGAGGTGATTCGAAGGGATTCCGCCTGAGTATCGCCAGGAGCACCTCTGCCTTGGGCTTCAGGCCGGCCGCAGCCAGCTTCCGCGCATCCTTCGCGGCCTGTCTTGCGTAGACCAGGCGCCAGGTCACCAGTCGATTTCCTCTGTGCACTCCTCGATCGGTGTAGCAAGGCCCTGACGAATCGACTCCCTCATTCCAGGAATCGATAGGAGGAACATCGTCTCCTGAATCGCCCTCCAGTCATCCTCGGAGAGAAGAACCGCCTTGTTGCGCTTCCCGGTGATGATGATTGGCTCATGCGACTTCGCCGCCTCATCGATCAGCGCATAGAGGCGAGCTCGGGCATTGGTTGCTGATATCGATGGCATCAGGGACCCCTTTCTGACAGTAACGTACGGAATAGCGTACGTTAAGTCAAGGATCGGCACCAGAGAAGCTGGTAGCCATCTCCAGATGAGGTTAGAAAGACCCATGTCGGGGCTGCCACCGACGAGGAGGGAACATGCGCTGACCCGGGTGCGTGTCCCCGTTTCTTTCTGGTGCTCCCTCTCTGGTTCGTGGACGGGACGAGACCCCGGGGTTGCCTCTCTGCCGGCATGTCGGGGAAGAGAGGTGCATGTCTGATCGTTCACGGCGACTTGTCATCCGCACGAATCGAGGTAGTATTCACTGCGAATGGGGTAACATCTACTGCAATAGAGGGATTCTTCCACCTGACCAGCTGGCTGCTCGCCATCGGCGGGTCCATCATCCTTCTTCTGCTATACAGACTTCTCAAGAAGAGGTAGCTGCGAGGACTGACCGGATGCTCGATTAGAGGCCGGTCTTCGTGGAACCGACCCGGACACCCTGGATACCTGCTCCAGCGAGGCCCATGGCATCCACGCGACAAGAAAGACATATCGGTTCCTTACGGGCCTGCGATTTCGCTCCCGGTGCCCGTCCGTCTTGTTCTACTCGGGGACCCTGAGCACCTGTCCCGGGTAGATCTTGTCGGGGTGATCGAGCATCGGCTTGTTGGCTTCGAATATCTTCATGTACTTGTTCGCGTCACCGTACATTTTCTTGGAGATACCGGACAGCGTATCCCCCTTGGCGACGACATGGTATCGAGTCCTGCCGAGATCGCCCTTCACAACAAGAGCGTCCGTGACCTTGGCGATGCCCCGAACATTGCCGGCGAGGAGGAGAGCCTTCTCCCTGTCCTCGATCGTCCCGGGAGTTCCCTTGAGGAAGACCTGGTCCTCCTTCACTACGACCTGGAGGTCCTTGACTTTCACGCCATGCTTGATGATCCGTTCCTCGATCTTTTGTGCCAGGACCGCGTCCTGCCCGATTTCCGCCAGTTTTTCACCGGCGTCCTTGATGAAGTCCAGAATCGCCACGATCCACCTTCCTTCAGAAAGAACAGCATGTCTAACTGCTGATGCACTATAGCCGATCAGGGCTCCCGAGAGAAGCGAAGCCTGAAGCCTTTGATCTGATGCAGCTTCCCGCAGCATCAGGGGAGGTTCTGCCTTAACAGCTGGGAAGTGCGGGGAAGCGGTGGCGTTCATTCATGGATGATCTCAGATGGGGGATATTGAGAGACCGGAATACGTGTTACTTCAGGAGAGAAGCAACGATCAGCAGGGCGAGCAGGGATATCCCCGCATATGTGTCGAGCCATCCCAGTGCATTCCCCCAGTTGGCGTTGCTTCTGCCGGTCTTGTCCAGTACGAAGTCCAGGCTCAGGTGTTCGGTTACTACCCCAGCGCCGAGGGCTGGGCCGTGAGGCTGCGGGGAAGTGTGGTCTCGCCGCTGATCCTGTGTGACGTGAACGAGGACGGGGATCTTGATGTCCTGGCCGTGACCGGAACGGGCCTCATCGTTGCAGTGGACCCTACGGATCCGCCAGACTTCATCGTTCGGGGAGCTCCGCACCCCTCTCGACCTCCCTTCCGGAACCCCTCAGAAACGCCCTGAGAGCGAGTGAAAACCCTCTCAGCCAAACACCTGTATGGCGCCCTTGTTCGGCCTTCCCGGGGCCTCTATGGCACCCCTGTGGCCGTCTGGGATGCCGATACGCGATGCCAGAGCTCCAGAGAGCCTACCGGCGGGCTCTTCCCGGCTGGAAGTGCCCCTCAATTAGCGATTAGATAACATGGGAGCTCGATGGCGACAGAGTGAAAAACCGGATTGCAGGCAGGACTCGGCTTGGGGTTGCCACCGATCGGCGACCAGGACAATACGTGAAGACATTCCCACTCATCCAGCCGGAACCTCAAGTGTGTTGTGCCCCTGGAAGGCTGTTGAGCGAGTCCGGCTCTGCAGGCTCGGGGTCCTGTGCAGTCTCTCTGTCCGGGGATCGGAGACCCATCAAGTGAGATCACTACCGGGCCTCCTGAAAACCCGGGGGGTTCACTCAGACTCGAAGACCTCCCGGCGAAATGTCCCGGGCCGCGTAGTGCATAGGAGTTGAGTCAGTTGAACTAGGTCCCCGGTTTGACCCCGTTTGGTGAGACGGGCCGGAATGCTATATTCGTGACCGAGGAGGTTGGGAGTCGCGAATACCGATCACTCGCGGTCGCGAGTGGCGTTAACGTTTCATGCGGTGGAGGTTGCAATGATGAGAACCGCTTTCGCCCTTGGAGCTGTCCTCTGCCTGGCCGGGATCTGCCTGGCGGGCACCGAGACCTATGGCTGGGAGGGGACCGGGACGGTGCTCGGCCTCTACGGCTCCGGCGACCCTCCCATCATCGTCACGATAGTCACCAGCCCGGTCCACTCCGGGGGCCACTCGCTCGAGCTCGAGGACAACTCGCCGACCGGCACGCCGCAGGCATACGTGGCCTGGATAACCGGACTCAGCGATGGTGACGAGGTGAGCGCGAGCTTCTGGCGCTACGATACGACCCCTGGGTCTACTCCGCCTTCGTGCAGGATCTGGGGCCACTGGAACGACGATCCAGGGGACGTGTACGGCTACAACGGCAGCGCCGATGGCAACACCGACTATGGCCCGGGAACGGGCTGGGACCAGACCGAGTACACCTGGACCGTTGCCGATGGACACACCGGCCTCGTGGTCGAGGCGAGAACCTACTCCACGGAGGGGGACATCGTCTGGATAGACGACCTGACGGTCACCGCCCCGGAGGGAGCCACGATCTACACGCCCGACAACTACACTGCGATCAGCCCCAGCACCTGGGGAGCCATCAAGAGCCTGGGCTGGTAGGGTCGCTCGAGGAGCACCTGGAGACGGCCACGGGGGCCAGGCTGCCCCGTGGCCGTTGCCGGTTCCTGCGAGGCATCGCACTTCGGGCGCCGCCGGGACAGGACACAGGAATCGACCTGCCTGTTGGTATTCCGTACTCCGACGATACATATTAGCGAATGTTGATTAGTCGTTGAATGCTCACTTCGCCCCTGAGCGATGGAACGGATGGTGATCGAGTGAAGAGACTCCTGCTTCTCTTGGCCGCCGCGATGGTTGTCCCTGCCATGGCGGCCGAGAGGGTCGTCCTGTTCGAGGAGTTCACGCAGACCGGTTGAAGCTCCTGCGGAAGCAGCTGGTCAGCTGTGAAGCTTCTTGTGAACGGCTATCTCGATGATGGGGACATAGCTCCGCAGATTATCTTCTACAACGGACCGGGTTCCAGCGCATACACTGCTGCCAGGCATTCCCTCTACGGCTGGGGATGGACCCCGACATTCCAGGTCGATGGCGTCCACCAGCAGATCGGATGGTCTCCGAGCACCATCAAGGACTACATCGATAGCAGGCTGGCGGTGCCCAGCCACGTCTCGATCGTCGTCGTTGTGTCAGGCACTCTATGGGGTGGTACGGCCTACTATGCCATAACCGCGGAACAGGACCTGGGCGTCAGCGGCGAGATAAAGGTCTGGTCGGCCATACTGGAGGACCACGACATCGCGACGTCCGCTTACGGCGTGTACAACGGCCAGGAGCTCATGTGGGAGCCGCGGGCATGGCCTCTCGGGTCGTCCGGCACGCCCATCACCTTCACCGGGCCCTACCCCGAGACCGTCAACGTGCAGGGCGATTACATACTCGATCCGGGGCAGCACACGTTCGAGAACCTCAACGTTATCACCTACGTTCAGTGCAGCACGGGCAACAAGGAGTGCCTGAACGCGAGCTTCATCGATCTTCCCGATGCGGTAGGAGTAGAGGACCCGGGCGGGCCGGGGGTCTCCTCTCTCCTTGTCAGCGCCTGGCCCAACCCCTGCTCGGGCTGCGTGACGGTCGCCTCGAGCTTGCCGGAGCAGGGAAGCGGTCAGATCCGGATACTCGACCTGTCCGGCCGCTGCGTCGCTAGCTTCGAGGCCGGCGGGCAGACGCAGGTTCAGATCGAGCAGCAGGGAGTCTACTTCGCCAGATTGGAGACCTCCGCCGGGGAGGCGGTGACAACCCGCTTCACCGTGGTGAACTGACAACCCGGGACTGATCGCTCCAGTCGGGCCGGGGCCTCCGAGGCCCCGGCCCTTTCCCGTCCTGCGGGCCTCTGCCCTGTGCAGGCAATGGATGGTCCTTGACTATTTCCGATAAAATCGGTATTCATTATCCGGAATCCGAAAGGGGGAGAATTGGAGGGTCTGCTCAGAGTGAGTGAGGCGGCCAATCTCGCCATACACGCGGGAGCGCTTGCTGCCGCCAACGAAGGGCCGGGATACCTTTCGGTGAAGCAGATGGCGCGGGTTCTGGAAGTGTCGCGGTCGCACCTCGCCAAAGTGCTTCAGGGACTGGCCCGGACGGGGCTGATGGAGTCGGTCCGGGGTGCCTCGGGTGGCTACAGGCTGGCGCGCCCGGCAGAGGGGATCAGCCTGCTCGAGCTCCTGGAGGCCGTTGACGGGAGAGCCGGCGCGAGAGCGTGCCTGCTCGGCAGAGCGATCTGCAGGAGGGGGCAGTGCGTGCTGGGAGAGCTCTCGGAGCGCGTCGCGGAGGCGGTCAGGGACTCGCTGGGCCAGACGAGCCTGGCGGAGTTCGTGCGGCGGCAGGCTCGGAAATAGCAGAAGGAAGGGGAGGAAGGCGATGTTCTGTTACCAGTGCGAGCAGACGGCGAAAGGCCAGGGCTGCGACAGGTTCGGAGTGTGCGGCAAGGACCCCGACACGGCCGCGATGCAGGATCTGCTGATCTACCTTTCCAGGGGTATCGCCCAGTACGCGCACGCAGCTCGGGGACGCGGTGTCTCCGATCGTGAAGTGGACCTGTTCGTAGTGGAGGCGCTGTTCTCCGCTGTCACCAACGTGAACTTCGATGCCGAGTCGATCGCTGCAAGGATCCGGAGGGGCCTGGAGCTGAGAGGCAGGATCCGGGAGATGTACGAAGAGGCCTGCCGTGCGGCGGGAGAAACCCCGGACAGGTTCTCCGGACCTGCCGTCGAGGAGATCCCCGACGAGATGGAGGGCATGCTGGCGACTGCGGCGGAGCTCGGCATAGCGAAGCGTCTGGATGCCAGAGGGGCCGACATCACGGGGCTCGAGGAGCTGATCACCTATGGGCTGAAGGGCGCGGCTGCCTACGCCGATCATGCGGGGATCCTGGGCGTGGAGAGCGACGAGGCCTACGCCTTCTTCCACGAGGCTCTCGCGTTCCTCACGCGTGAGCACTCGGTGGAGGAGCTGCTCGGAATGGCCCTGAGGGTCGGAGAGCACAACCTGCGCGTGATGGAGCTGCTCGACCGGGCCAATACCTCGGCCTACGGCCACCCCGTGCCGACACCCGTCAGGGTAACGCCGGTGAAGGGCAGGGCCATAGTCGTGTCAGGCCATGACCTCAGGGACCTTAAGCTCCTGCTGGAGCAGACCGAGGGAAAGGGCATCGACGTCTACACCCATGGCGAGATGCT
>JAFGKQ010000318.1 GCA_016928495.1 Candidatus Fermentibacterales bacterium | reverse complement strand
GGAAAGAGTGCGGCCAGAAAGGCCACGCCGGCAATGACGCGTCCCTGCTGGGCAGCCTGGGCCTTCACCTGCTCGGGCCACGACTTCTCCGGGTCCCACGGTATGACGATCTCCCCGGCCATAACGACCTCCCCTCAGTTGCCTGCCATGTACTCGTCGAAGGCCGCTCTCACGACGGCCTGCCGTTCGGCCTCCTGACGCTTGGACCAGGCGGCGTTGAAGCCGCGGACGAACTCCTCGGCCTCCTCCTTGGTCCGGCACTCCCGAACCTGGCACTTCCGCTCGGCATCCCACACCGAGTGCTGGGCGTTGATGAAGCCCAGTGAGCCAGCGACGGCCCTCACCTCAAACCGAGACTCTCCCAAGACGGCCCCCTCCCTCCGGTCATGCGATCCCAGCCTGCGGCTTCCTCGGCACTGAGCCCATGCGTGTGCGTGAACATCCGGTACCCGTACGGCCACAATCCCGCGAGCTCGTCCTGAAGCGGGCCCGGAGCCCCGAGGCCGACCCAGAGCAGGTGGCAGTGGATGCCGTCGAGCATGTCGACGTGGAGTCCCGCCTCGTCAGGGGCACGGCCCAGGACGCCACGGGAGGCACCGACGAAAGCGATCAGGGCCCGCTCTGCGGCGACACGATCGACCGGGGGGTCGAACAGGAGAGTGGCGAGCATCAGCGGACCTCCCACGCCGGCGGACGATGGCCCCAAGGGGATCGGCCGGGACGGAGGCCGCCGGACCAAGGGGGAGGTGCCCAGCGGACAGGCCTGAGGGGAGCGACAGGCCCGGAGTAGGATGGAGGAATGGAAGCACACGGCACGACGCCGTGAGGCACAGCTGCCACGGAACATCACCTCCCCCGACCGATCCCGATGAAGCACCCGGAAAGATAGCCGGGGAAGGCGAGGTGTCAAGGATCCGGAGGCAGGGAATTCCCCGCACTCAGCGTCAGCGGAGGTTCATCGCCTCAGCCACTACCCGAGCATCGTCCTCACAACGGAACGTGAGCACCCCGCCGATGACACGTCCGGGCAGCAGTCCCCCCGGAACTACGGGCCACACGGGCAGGTCCGATCCCCCACACCAGAAGTCCGGATAGCCCGGATCCCCCTCATGGGCGACGACCCAGTGCCAGTCGCCGGGCACGAGAGGATCCTCCATGCGATCGACGGCGTAGTGTCCGGCCATCACAGCCCCCGCAGGTCACGGAACACCGTGAGGCCGTCCTCGGGAACGACACCGAGGGGACAGAGCTCGTAGCCGGCATAGCCCAAAGAGATGGCATCGAGCTCCACAGCCTCCCAATCATCCCGGCGGACACCCCCGCGTACGGCCATCCTCGCCGCCCAGCAAGGCCCGCAGTCCTCCACGCAGCCCGCCTTGCGGACCACGACGCGGTAGCCCTTGCCCTCCTCCTCGAGCACCGGCACCCCCCTGAACGCGAGCTCGTCCAGGGCCACCTGGAGCAGCATCACAGCCGCACAGTCCCGCGAGAACAGGCTCATGGCATCACCACCTCGATATCGAGATTGACGTCCCCGTCCTGATCGCGGCACCCGGACCAGAAGCGGTAGCTGTTGAGCTCCCGCATGTCATCCAACACCCGCTCGTAGGCCTCCTCCTCGTCCTCGGCCTCGACCTCGAGCCAGCCCCACTGCTCCTCGTAGACCTTGACCTTGTACTTCGGCATCAGAGCACCTTCCTTCCCTCGTCATCGACGACCGCCAACTCATCCACCGCGTTCCCGTAGAGCTCCCGCACGGCCTCCCGAGCCTCCTCGGGCGTCTCAGCCTCGATCTCCTCGTGACCGAAGTAGGCGAGCCGCACGTAGACCGTCCAGGTAGGCATCAGAACGCCGCCTCCTCCTCGACGCCGAGAATCTCGTAGTCACCGGTCATGTAGAACTTCTCGCCCTCGAAATCGTCCTCGGACCACTGCCGGGCGAACGCCCGCTCGTAGGCCTGCTCCCGATTCTCGGCCTCGATCTCGACGGTCGTCTCGAGCGTCGCGTACCCCAGCACCCGCACCTCGTAGGTCGCCATCAGCCCACCTCCTTCCCTGCCTCGTCGAGCACGACCTCGTCCTCCTCGTCGCACCAGTCCCCAGCCCAGGTACTGGCCCGGAGCACCCGCTCCTCGTCCCAGAGCCCGTGGTTGCGGAGCACCGTCCTGGCCTCCTCAGGCGAAGCCGCCTCCACCCGTAGGGACACCCGCTCCTTGCGGGTCGCACAGACCGTGTAGACCTTCATGCCAGCCCTCCTCTCAGATGAGTTCCTTGCGGATGTCGTGCGTCTTGGCATCCCAGAAGCCAGGGGCCGCGACCTCCTCGGACGGGTAGAAGGCCGCGATGTGCCTGCGGGCCTCCTCCAACCGTTCGGGCGTCAGGCCCAGGCCCCAGAGACGAATCGTCAAGCGGCCCCACTTCACCTCGCCGTACTCGGCCAGGCGTTCGGCAAGCCAACCGAACGACCGCTTGCCCCGGCCCTCGGACTGGACATAGAAGGGCACCATCGGGCAGTGCTCGACCTTGGTCGCGTAGAGCTGGTACTGCTCCTGGGGCTCAAAGCCGGGAACGCCGTCCGGCACATCCGTGTAGGCCTTGATCCAGGCATCGGGGAACCGGACACGT
>JAFGKQ010000032.1 GCA_016928495.1 Candidatus Fermentibacterales bacterium | reverse complement strand
GGGTCCCTCTCCGAAGGGTGGCTCGCAGCAGGCCGGAAGGACCGAGGGCAACAGGATGGTTGTTCTGGAGGGCACATCCTACGCGCCGGGTGAGCTTGTAGACGTTGAGATCACCGACGCCGACGGCTGGACCCACAGGGGCGTGCCGGAAGCGCCGGGAGGGGAGGGATGACGGGCCTGCTCAAGCCGTTCGAGAGATGGGGAAGGAGGAACCTCTCGGGGTTCCTCAGGGTGATGCTGGCCGGGCGAAGGCCGACGTCCGTCCTTCCAGAGGATCCCTCGAGCGTTCTCGTGGTGCGCACGGATTCCAGGCTGGGCAATCTGGTTCTTCTGGAGCCGCTCCTGAGGTCTCTTTCCGAGCGGTTCCCGGGATGCTCCGTACAGCTCCTGGCCAGCGATGCCTTCTCAGCGGTCCTCTCCCGTCACGCGAGTCTCGCCAGGATATGGGCGGCGCCGAAGAAGAGCTTCATCTCCGGGCCTCACCGCCTGCTTGCCTTCTTCCGGAGCCTCCGCAGAGAGGGGTTCGATGTAGCGGTGGATGCATCCCATCCCGGGGGCTTCTCCCTCTCGGGCGCCGTTGCCGTCACCCTGTCCGGGGCGAGGCACAGGATAGGGTGGAGCAACCCGGGCTCGAGGGGCTGGTTCGACAGCCTGGTCGAGCTTCCGCCAGGGTCCGGGCGGGATCTCCACGAGAGCGCGGTGCTGCATCATCTCGGCTCGCTCTGGTCAGGCTGGCCCGCCTGGAGCAGGCCTTCGCTCGCTCCGCCTCGTCACCGCGATCCCCGGAGCCGCAGGCCACTGATAGGACTGCACGTGGGCGCCCGGCGAGACAAGGGCTACCCCGTAGAGAGGATGTCGGAGCTTGCGGGGCTTCTGCGCAAGCTCGGCGAGGTCAGGCTGCTCTGGGGCACGCAGCGTGAGAGGGAGCTCGCCGTCAGCCTGTCCGCACGGGAGAGCCTGCCGCGCGCTCCCGGCCTGGAGGAGCTATCCCGGGAGCTCTCGTCTCTCGATCTCTACATCACTCCGGACAACGGCACCATGCATCTGGCCAGCGCTCTCGGAATCCCCGTCATCGGTCTGTTCGCCGTGGAGGGCTCGTCGATCAGGTTCGCTCCCCTGTCGCCCGGATCGGTCGGGCTCTATGCCCGGGGCGGGCCTGAGCCGGAGGAGGTGGCCGCAAGGGCCAGGGCCATCCTCGGGGGCCCATAGGAGGGAAGGGGCCCGTCAGGCCTTTCCTTGCTCGCTCTCTTCCGGCCGTTGCAGCTCCTCGAGTATCTCGGTGACGATGCCCTCCGTCCTCTGCAGTCTTCCCCGAAGGGTCCTGATGAGATCGGCCGCCCTGCGGACCATCTCCTCGAGCGAGTCGACCGGGCAGTCCTCGCTGCCGATCTTTTCGACTATCGCCGTCAGCTCCCCGAGGGCCTCCTCGAAGGAAGGAGCGGCGCCTGCCTTGCGTTTCGACGTTGCCGCTCCGCTCTTCTCCCGCGCTCTTGCATCGCTCATGGCTGTCCACCGTCTTCCTCGTGCTTGCTGCTCTCGCTCTCTTCCGATACAGCTTCGACGGTCGTGGAGAGGCGACCGTCGCTGATGCTCACCTCCAGCCTCTCGCCGACTCCCGTATCGCCGACTCTCGAGACCACCCTGCCGGACCGGTCCCTCGCTATCGCCCACCCCTTGGCCAGCAGCCTCACGGGGTCTCCCGCCCGGACGGCGTCCTCGAGCGTACCCAGCCTGGCGCCGAGCCTGCGCGTCGGGGCTGCCGCCCCGGCAATCAGTCCTTCCGCCAGATCGCAGAGCCTCCTGCGAGCCGGCCTGATCACCGTCGGGACCACCAGGGCGCGCAGAAGGCCGACCAGGCCGTCGAGCCTGATGCCGACAGCTCTCAGCCTTTCCCTGGCCCCCGCTGCCAGACCGACCGCAGCCATGGACAGGGCCGAGTGCCGCGAGCGAAGTGCGTAGCCGGACGACCTGACGAGTGAAGACCGTAGATGGTCGAGTCGCTCCAGGCGGATCCGCACTCCCGGAAGGGCGGAGGACGCGACGCTGCCCGCCAGTTGGTCGAGGAGCTCGAGGAAGTCCGCTACCCTGTTCACTAGCAGCGTCGCTGCGTGTGTGGGCGTCTTAGCCCTCGTATGGCTGACCAGGTCTGGCAGAGTGGTGTCGATCTCGTGGCCTATTCCGGAGACAACGGGCCATGGGGCTGCCGCTATCGCCCTCCCGAGGCGCTCGTCGTTCAGCCAGGCCAGATCGGTTGCGGAGCCTCCGCCCCTGGTCAGGATGACCGCGTCGAGCCGTGGGGGCGAGGCCGCGAGGGCCGCCAGCGCTCCCACGATCTCCGCCGGTGTAGTCACGCCCTGCATGGTAGCGGGGGCGATGAGCACCCGGAAGGGGAAGCCGCTCTCCTCGAGCGTTCGCATGAAGTCCCTGAGGGCGGCCGAGTCACTAGCGGTAACGAGGCCGATCGAGAGAGGCACGGTTGGCATCTCGAGCGACCTGTTGAGCTCGAGCAGGCCCTCGCTCGAGAGCTTGCGCGCTATCCTGCGCAGGCGCAGAGCCTGCTCGCCCTGAGTCCACGCGGGATCCACGTCCTGGACTACGAACTGATACCTTCCCGCGGGTGGCCAGAGGTCCGGTCTGCCCATGACCCTTACGGACATGCCCTCCAGGAGCTGGAGCTCCGTCCCGGCATCCCTGAACCTGCGTTCGACGCCGATCCTGCTTCCGGCGAAGAGCGCACAATCCACCGTGGCCTCCGGCTGTCCGCCTGACGGGGATGGATCGATCAGTTGGAAGTAGAGGTGGCCCCTTGGGTTGGATCTGGGGGTCCTCGCTATCTCGCCCCTGACCCAGACAGGGTAGGGGAAGGCGATCTCCAGGAGCTGCTTGACCCTTGTGTTGAGCTCCAGAACGGACAGGTCACCCCTCGGGGCGTCGTCCAGGGGCTCGTGTGATGACATGCGGTCGTGACGCTCCCCGGAAGAGCTGCGGGTCGTCAGTAGATCCTCAACTGGTAGTGCCCGCCCGTCTCCCCGATGTCGTGGACCACGACATACGCGACGCCCGTGTAGGGGGCGGAGAGCGTGAGGTCCTCCGAGCCCTGGTGGGTGCCGGAGGCCAGGGCGAACTCCCCGGCGTAGAGGAAGTCCTCGTAGTAGGGAAGCGACATGAAGCGGTCGAAGTCCATCTCCCTCGAGGCGATCACGATGTCCAGGTCCGCGGAGGGCTCGTCGCAGCCGAGCACCACCCAGTAGTCGATGCCCTCGACGATGGAGACCGTATAGACCACGGTTGCGCCCCCGTCGATCTGGTCCGACGTGTCCAGAAGAGGGGCCGTTCCCACCGCGAGAGCGAGCATCGAGAGGAAGCAAGCCTGCATCCCTGTTACCTACCTCCCGGCGTTTGGCTGATCGAACACAAGGATTGCTCAAAGCCCCACTCCGGTCAACCCGTTCACGGCATCCCGCACTGGAACCGCCGGGGCCATTCCCTTATCTTCCAGACCGTCGCCCGCTGCGGCGGTGCGGGGGCCAGGTTCCGTACAGGGGAGGAATTCTTGAGAGTATCGGAGATGGTGCCGGCGCACAGCGTCGCGGCCTATGACGGGTCGGGAAGGATGATCCCGTTGTCGGCCGATGTCCCTTCGGGCACGGCTCTGACGGGCATCCCGGCCTGGACGAGCGAGGGAATGGACGTCTACAGGAGGGGTCTGGTCCTGGCTCTCGATGTCGCCGTCAGAAGGGCCTTCCCGGACTCATGGCTCTGGGTGGAGCATGCCCTCTCGCTGGGCTACAAGTGCAGGTTCGAGAGCCGGCCCTCCCTCTCCTCGGAGGAGATCGTAGCCAGGCTCTCCAGGTCGCTCCATGACGTCGTCCGCGAGGACAGAGAGCTTCACTGGTCGCCGCTGCCGAGCGAGGGGGATGAGGGTGTTCCCGCTGCCTGCAGGGAGCTGGCCTCGTGGCGCGACCCGGACCGCCCGATCTACGTGAACACCCTCGGGGAGAGCTGCGCCTTCGCGATGGGTCCCGCCATCAGCCGGGCCGGCAGCCTGGAGACATGGGAGCTCCGTCCCGAGGGCTCGGGGTTCGTTCTGAGGTTCCCGGGCTCGGCGTCGTGGCCGGGGATCGGGAAGTGGCTGGACCGCCCGAAGCTGGCAAGGGAGTTCGATCTGCAGGAGAAGCACCTCGCCAGGATGAGGGTCAGGAGCATCGACGAGCTCAACGGCAGGATAGAGGAGGACGGGGGGAGAGAGCTCGTCACCATGAGCCACTTCTATCAGCAGTACAGCCTCGTCCAGATAGTCATGACCCTTCAGGCTTCCTTCCCCGCCAAGAGGGTCGTCACGATCGCCGGACCATCCTCCAGCGGCAAGACCACCTTCACGAAGCTCCTGTCCACATCTCTCCGGGCTCAGGGCTTCGGGACCAGGATGGTGTCGGTGGACGACTACTTCAGGAACCGGGACGATACGCCGCTCGATTCCAGTGGGGAGTACGATTTCGAGTGTCTGGAGGCCCTGGAGACCTCGATGCTGGGAAGGGACCTGGCCCTTCTGCTCGAGGGCGAGGAGGTCCTGCTTCCCAGGTTCGATTTCCAGGAGGGAGTCAGGGTGGACCGGGCAAGGCCCATGCGCCTGGAAGAGAACGAGTTCCTGCTTATCGAGGGCATACACGGGCTCAACGACGACCTCACGCCCGGCATCCCGTCGGCCTCCAAGTTCCGGATCTACGTCTCGGCCCTCACCCAGCTCAACATCGACCGGCTTACCAGGATGTCGACATCCGACAGCAGGCTTCTCCGCAGAACGGTGCGCGACAGCAGGCAGAGGGGCTACTCCGCGGAGCAGACCATCCAGAGCTGGCCTTCCGTGAGGAGGGGGGAGCGCAGGTACATTTTCCCCTACCAGGAGCAGGCGGATGCCATGTTCAACTCCGCTCTGCCCTACGAGCTCCCCGTTCTCAAGCCCTATGCCGGCGAGCTGCTGGAGTCGGTTCCCGAGGGGTCCAGCGGCTTCTACACCGCCTGCAGGTTGCTGGACGTGCTTTCGCTCGTCCGCCCCATAGACGCGGACCTGGTCCCGCGAGATAGTCTCCTCAGAGAGTTCATCGGAGGTTCCCTCTTCGGCGAAGAGGAGTAGACATGTCCATCGCAATGACGTTGCTCGTCTCCTGTGTGATAGCGCTCTCCGGCCCGGAGGAGTGGGAGGGCATCGACTTCAGCGCCTGGAGGCATCCCGTAGGGCGCACGCCTTCCGCGTGGCTGTCGCAGGGACCGGGAAGAACGGATGATCACGACTACGACGTGACCCACTACGATCTCGAGATCGAGGTGCTGCCCGATGTCCAGGAGCTGGTGGGAACCACCGGCGTCGGCTTCGTCGCCACTACCACCATATCTCAGATAAGGCTGGACTTCGTGCAGATGACCGTCGACGGAGTCTGGGACACGCAGGGCTCGCTCGGCTTCACGCAGCAGGCCGACTCGGTGTTCGTGACGCTTCGGGCCCCCCTGAGCCAGGGCCAGAGCGACACCGTCTGGCTGAGCTACTCCGGAACGCCCTGGAACGAGGGCGCCGGGAAGTTCGGGGGCTTCTGGTTCCATCCCTACGTCAGCTACCAGATGGGTGTGGGGGTCTATACCGATCCTCCCTCCATGGGGAGGGTCATGTTCCCCTGCTGGGACCATCCCGCCGACAAGGCCCTGTTCGACTTCCACATAACGGTCGACGACTCGCTCTACGTGGTTGCCAACGGCGATCTCACCGGAATCGACTACTCGAGCGGCAAGGCGACCTACCACTGGACCGTCGTCCACCCCATGTCCACCTACCTGGCTGCCATAGCCGTCTCCGACTACGTAGACCTGGTGGACTCGACCTATAGCTGGATCCACTACTACGTCTACCCGTGGGAGGTGGAGGACGCGCTGGGCAGCTTCGTGAACGTCGATCACATGATGGACAACCTGGAGAGCCTCTTCGGGCCCTATCCCTGGGACTGCAAGTACAGCTACGTGGAGACCCCCAAGGGCGACATGGAGCACATGAGCGAGGTCTACCACTACCAGATGTTCATCAACGGCACGACCAACTTCGATCCTATCGTGGCTCACGAGATGGGACACATGTGGTGGGGGGACTGCGTCACCGAGCTCGACTGGAACGACGTATGGCTGTCGGAGGGCTTCGCCACCTACTGCGAGGC
>JAFGKQ010000317.1 GCA_016928495.1 Candidatus Fermentibacterales bacterium | reverse complement strand
TCCGGCGCCGGCAGGTTCACCAGGCGCTGCGAGGGGCTGCTGGAGGATCGCCTGTCAGCCGATCGGGTGCTCCTGACCACATCCTGCACGCACGCTCTGGAGATGGCCGCGCTTCTGCTCGACATCCGGCCCGGTGACGAGGTGATCGTTCCATCCTTCACCTTCGTCTCCACCGTGAACGCCTTCGTCCTGAGGGGAGCGACGCCCGTGTTCGCGGACATCCGCCCCGACACCCTCAACATGGACGAGAGGCTGTTGGAGGGCTCTCTCACCGATCGCACAAGGGCCGTGGTGCCGGTGCACTACGCCGGAGTGGGTTGCGAGATGGAAGCTATTCTGGCCATCATCTCGGAGAGAGGCGTGGCCTGCGTCGAGGACAACGCCCACGGCCTGTTCGGCAGCTACCGCGGGCGTCCGCTCGGGACTATCGGACTGATGGGAACGCTGAGCTTTCACGAGACCAAGAGCTACACCTGCGGGGAGGGAGGGGCGCTCATAGTGAACGATGCCTCCCTTGTTGCGAGGGCCGAGGTATTGCGGGAGAAGGGCACGGACCGCAGCCGCTTCTTCCGCGGAGAGGTGGACAAGTACTCCTGGGTGGACCTTGGCTCCAGCTACGTTCCCTCGGACATGCTGGCCGCTTTCCTTCTGGCTCAGCTCGAGAGCCACGAGGGCATCTTCGACAGGCGCAGGAGTATATGGGAGCGCTACCGGGATGGGCTGTCGGACTGGGCCTGCGAGGCGGGAGTCCGGTTGCCCGTCGTTCCGGCCCACTGCGGACACGCATACCACCTCTTCCACGTGCTGATGCCGGGCGAGGACTCACGTGATGCCATGCTGAGCCATCTGAGGGCATCGGGGATACTCGCCGTCTTTCACTACCTGCCCCTGCACCTGTCCAGGATGGGAAGGTCCTTCGGGGGCAGGGAGGGCCAGTGCCCCGTTACGGAGTCAGTCAGCCCGAGACTATTGAGATTGCCTTTCTATAACGACCTGTCGGAGAGCGACCAGGACTTCGTCATCGAGACGGTGCGAAGCTTCGGCCGTGCCTGACCATCCGGGGACCGAGCGAGCGCGGCCGTCCAGGCACGAGCGCTACGATCCCGCGCACTACGTCCGGGTCTCGAGGTCCGAGAGCAGGCACTTCTGGTTCAGGATGCGCACCAGGATCATCCGGGGGCTTCTGGAGAGGCTGGAACCCGAGCTGCCGGAGGACCCCGTGCTGGAGGTCGGTTGCGGCACGGGCAGCATGCTGCGCTCTATCCTGCCGGTTCTGGGCGGCAGGCAGGTCATCGGCATGGACTTCAATCCGGAGGGGCTGGCCCGCGCCAGGCAGGCCGGCCCCGCTGCCAGCCTCGTGGCAGGAGACGCCTCGGCGCTGCCCCTTCGTGGGCGCTTCAGCCTGATCATGCTGCTGGATGTCCTGGAGCACGTCGAGAAGCACGCTGAGCTCGTGGGAAGACTAGCGGGATACCTGGCCGGCGATGGGCTTCTGATGATCACCGTTCCGGCCTGCCAGTGGCTCTGGAGCGGGTTCGACGAGGCGAGCGGCCATCTCAGGCGCTATCACCGGAGGGAGATCGCTGATCTCCTCATGGCTTCAGGTCTGGAGATACGCTATCTGAGCTACTTCATGGCCACGACGTTCCCGCTGCTGGCAGCGAAGCGTCTTCTGTCGAGGCTCCGGAGGCTACCGCCGGAGCGGTCCTGCACCGGAGACCTCAGAGTCGTGCCCGGCCTCAACGGGCTGCTGCTGCTCGCGGGGCTTCCGGAGTGCTGGCTGGCGGAGCGTGGCCTGCGATTGCCCCTCGGCTCCTCGATCATGGGAGTGGCCGCAAGACCCTCAGGGGCATCCTAGCTTTCTGCAAGTAGCGAATGGCATGACGCAAGCCGGAGTGTCTTCCCGGCTCGTCACGCCTGGATCAACAGGTTTTAATGAACCTGATAGACGCTTAACGGTAGCAATCGCAACCGACCTGCTCTGGCACGAATCTTGCGTTAGTCATGTCATGAAAAAACCATGGGAGGAGCAGGCTCCATGATACGCCGCGGCTTCACTCTGATCGAGCTGATGATCGTGGTGGTGATCATAGGCATCCTCGCGGCAATCGCCATTCCCAAGTTCACGTCGGTCAAGGACCAGGCCAACCAGTCCTCCTGCCGGACCAACATGAGGGCGCTGGCCTCGGCGGAGGCGGTCTACTACGCGAAGTACGACTCGTACACCATGGACTTCACCAACCTGGACCTGGTGATGGGGAACGCCAGTGTGCTGGAATGCCCCATAGGGCACCCGGGCGACCTTTACGTCCTGAACGCGCACGGCCACGCCTACAGAGTCACATGTCCGAACAACGGGCCTGCCGTCGACCACGGCAGCATCATAGACGGAATAGCGAGCTGGATCTGACATGATCGCCGAGGGGGGAAGCGGATGAGCTGACATACGACCGGGCGCCGTCCGGCCTGAGTGGGGCTCATGGCCGGCCGGGCGCTCGGGGCGTGCGCCCGCAGCAGCAGGGTGCAAGAAGAAGGGCCGGAGCTGGACACAGCACTCCGGCCCTTCGCTGTCTCGTGTCTTCGGGCGGGTGACCGCCCGGCTCTCAGTCTATGTCGTCGAGGCTGACATCCCAGCTATACCCGGCCTCACCCACGCTGACGTTCCAGAGGGTGTAGGTGTCGTCGTCCTCGTCCTGGACCCTGAGGTCGTACTCGCCCGGATCGACCCAGACGGTGATGGTCTCACCGGGGTAGAGCAGGTCGCTGCCGAGGCGGTCATCGCCCCACGGAGCATCCGAGGGATCGACGTAGACGTACCAGATGGTCCATGAGCCCAGGTCGTTGTAGATGGTGACAGGGGCGGTGCCATCGCCGGTCTCGTAGTATCCGCCGCCCTCGCCCTCATCGGTCCAGCCGCCGTCGATGTCGCCGAGGGTGACTTCCCAGTAGTAGCCGCCGGCATCGAGGTCCACGCCCCAGAGGGTGTAGGTGTCGCCGTCCTCGTCCTCGACCTGGATGTCGTAGGTTCCCGGATCTACGTGGATCGTTATCACGTCTCCCGGATAGAGCAGCTCCTCGCCCAACCGGTCATCGCCCCAGGGAGCGTCGGAGGGGTCGACGTAGACGTACCGGATGGTCCAACTGCCGAGTGCGTTGGTGATCTCGACGAAGGCCTCACCCTCGCCCGTCTCGATGTAGGCAGGAAGGAGCTCGTCGACGCTGAAGCCGATCTCCTGAAGGGCCTCGTCCACGCTCACGTAGAGGAAGTCCTCCCAGTCGAGCTTCCAGACGCCGTTCTCCATCACGAAGCTGTTGGTCTCGTCACCTTCATCGGTAGCGGTGACAACGGTCGCGCGCTGCCCGGTCACGGTGAGGGAGCTGATGCTGCGGGAGATGTCTGTGATCTCCTCGCCGCTCTCCTCCATGAGATTCACGAAGAGCTCCCTGCCGTCGTCGGTATCCGAGGCTCCCCAGTTGTACATCCCGGTGGCGAGCAGATCGATGAATTCCCTGGTATTGGTGCTGAAGCAGTCGTAGGCGCCGGCCCAGTCGGAAGTCTCCACTTTCGACACGAAGGCCTCGTAGGCGTCTACAACCGCCTGCTCCTCAGCCGACCTGCCGCAGCCGGTCGCGAGCAGCAGAAGCACTGACGCCGCCAGGAACAGCCTGGTCCTGATCATAGGGTCCATCCCTCCCTGTATGTGTACGAGCACGCTACCGCGTCCGTACCGTTGAACGAATCGCTCCTGGTGCTGAATGAGCCGTTTCGTCGTGCCACCACGGGAGCGGAGTTGCTTCGGCGCCGGCCGCTCCCGCTCCGGTTCCGCAATACATACCAAGTGAATAGACGGCGATCAAGTAGCGGCACTGCGGAGGTCAGTCGTGCGCCCACTCCCCCAGTCCGAGCAGGCTGTCCGGATCGGCACCGGTGCCCTGGAGATCGTGCCTGAGCCTGTCCAGGAAGAAGGCGGTCATCTCCGGTCTCCACACGCCGTCCTCGAGACACAGCAGGAACCGGGACGAGTCGAGATTGCCCGGCGTGTACAGCTCGATCTCCGCCAGTGTGTCCGAAAGCATGAAGACGGGCCCGGGCTCGGACATCAGGGAGACGAGGCCGGTCTCGGTGCTCAGCAGCTCGAACAGCGTGGCGCCGTCCCCCACGGCCTCGATGCCCAGGGCCTCCAGGCTGCGCGCCGCCTCGTCCAGCAGTGCCCTGGTGCTCCCCGAGAGCCTGGCGTAGGCTGCCATCGTGTTGCCTTCCGCGAGAAGCTCACGGAAGTCGGCGCATGCGGTTCTCACGTCCTGCGCCTTGCCGGACGCGCACCCTGCAAGCGCCACCGCGAAGCCCAGTACCAGAGCAAGAACGCAGAAGGTCGAACCTGTTGCGGCCCGGGTCATGCCTGCACCCCTCAGCATCCGTTTCAGCTTCTGTCGCGTTGCCGCGCTAAGATAACGCTTTGTCAGCTTTCGTTCCAGGTGCCCGCTGATTATGATCGCCACTGTACCGCCAGGGGCATCCGTTCCGGAACGAGAGAGGGGCCTGCACACGAGCTGGCTTATCACCCCCGAGCACGCCAGGGAGCCCGACCCTGTGACAGGCCTTCCCCCCAGGATGGACCTGGATGAGGACCTGCCGATGCTGCTCAGGGCCATGGGCGCCGAGCGCATGCCCATGTCCGCGATCATGGTGGACATAGACCACTTCAAGGCCTTCAACGACAAGTGGGGGCACGAGGTCGGGGACGTGGTGCTCCTGCACGTTGCAACCCTGATCAGGTCGGCCGTCAGGTACAGGGGCGAGGCCTACAGGTACGGCGGAGAGGAGATGACCGTCCTGCTCCCCAACTGCGGCTCCCTCGAGGCTCTGGCGACGGCCGAGAGGCTCTGCAGGCTCGTCCGCGACAGCCCGCTGGACCTGGCGGAGGCGCCAGCCGGCTCGCGGCGCAGGGAGGCGCGTCCGGCCCCCTCCGGAAGCATGCTCTTCGGGACCGCACGCAGGGTGTCCGGAGCCGGTGAGGCCGATCGGCAGCCCGGCGAGGATCCTGCGTCCCGGAACGCCCCGACTGTGCCTCTTTCCGTGATGATCTCCCTCGGGGTGAGCACCTTCCCGTCGGTCTCCGGGGACGAGCTGCTCGTCGCCGCCGACAAGGCCCTCTACAGGGCGAAGCAGCTCGGCAGGAACCAGGCCGTCCTGTTCGAGGGCGGCAAGGGAGAGCGCGAGGAGACGGTCTGGCTGGAGGTCCGCATACCCGAGGCAGCCAACGTCGTGGAGGGCAGCTACGTCATCCTCGCCCGCTGGTTCAGTCATGGCGGGGACCCTACGGACATAGAGGCCCGGGAGATATCGGACCCCGGCAGAGGGACGAGGATGATGGCAGACGGGCCCCTTCCCCCGGGCGGGCTGGTCACGTCCGAGGTCAGGGGCCGGGTCGGGAAGGTCGAGAGGCGGGGCAGCTCCACCTTCTTCTCCTTCGAGGTGGAGGAGAGCCAGTTCGAGCTGATGATACACCATCTGGAGGCGAGGAAGCTCTGACCGGGGACCGACTGCGCAGCATCGAGTGCGGGCGGCTCTGGACGGGCGAGGGTCCGGTGGTGGACGGCGCCCGCCTGAGCCTGACTGCGGACGGCAGGGTGGCATCGATCGAGCCGGCTTCGGGCGGAAGCGGCTTCCTGATGCCCTCGTTCGTGGATGCCCACTGCCACTTCACTGGAATGGGCCTCAGGTCCCTGCACCCGGATCTCTCGGGCGTCGGCAGCCGGCAGGAGCTTCTCGATGTCCTGTCGCGGGCGGCCGCGGGTCGTGAGGGGATCGTCCGCGCTCACAGCTTCGACGAGAGCCGCTGGCGGGACCGGGAGCTGCCGGACAGGAGGGACCTCGATCGCGCCTGTGGGAGCGCACCGGTGCTCGTTCGAAGGGTATGCGGGCACCTCGGCATAGCGAGCTCGGCCCTCCTGGAGATGCTCCCCGCTGAGCTCGAGTTCGTGGACCGGGAGACGGGGGTTCTGACGGAGAGCGCGGTTCTCGGCTTCGAGGAGCTGTTCCCCCCAACCATGGAGGAGTACGAGAAGGCCCTGCGGTTCGCTTCCGGGGAGGCCTCTTCGCGCGGAGTGACTGCCTGTTTCAGCATGGAGGGAGGGCCGGGGCTCAGGGCGCTGCTGAAGCTCGGGCCGGATCTCGAGGGCGTCGTCAGGCTCAACCTGGGTGTTCCATGGAAGCACTTCGGGCTTGCCCTGGAATGCGCGGAGAGGCTGGCAGGCGAGGCGGGGTGGGACCCGGAGTGGATCAGGGTCTCGGGGATCAAGTTCTTCCTCGACGGCTCGATCGGCGCGAGGACCGCTGCGATCGCCGGATGCTACACCGGAACAGCGTCCTCGGGGGAGCTGCTCTGGGACGGCGACGACCTCGAGAGGGCCCTCCTGGAGGTGGAGGGCTCGGGTCTGGTTCCCGTGCTGCACGCCATAGGCGAAAGGGCGCTCGAGCAGTTGCTGGAGCGCTCGGCGGG
>JAFGKQ010000316.1 GCA_016928495.1 Candidatus Fermentibacterales bacterium | reverse complement strand
TCGGGGGCCTGCTTGGCGATGTTGCTGCCCACCGTGCCCAGTTGAGCCCAGCCCGAGTCGTCGGAGGCAGCTTCGATCGCGGTCCGCACGAGGCTGACCAGCCTCGTGTCCTGCTTGAGCACCCTGGTGGAGACCTTCTTCATGGTCTCGGCGGTCTCGGCCACGGGCCTCAGCACCTCCGTGTAGATGAACTTGTCGCAGGCGGAGACGAAGGCCCTCGGGGTCTTGCGCTCCCCGAACCCGTACACGAAGAGCCCCTCGGCCCTGATCCGCGAGGCCAGCCTGGTGAAGTCGCTATCGCTCGAGACCAGGCAGAAACCGTCGAAGCGGGCGGTGTAGAGCAGGTCCATCGCGTCTATGATCATGGCGCTGTCGGTGGAGTTCTTGCCGGAGGTGTACCGGAACTGCTGGATCGGCTCCATGGAATGCTCCAGCAGCACGTTCTTCCAGCCGCCGAGGCTCGGGGTCGTCCAGTCTCCGTATATCCTCTTCACGCTGGCGATACCGTACTTCGCGATCTCCGCCAGAAGCTCCTCGGTAATGGATGGCTGCGCGTTGTCGGCATCGATCAGCACTGCCAGCCTCTGCTGGGACTGAGACTCGGCCATCATCGTATCTCCCTCGACCGAAAAGGCAACGAACCCGAATGCGCGGGGCGCGTCTCGACCCGCTCAGGCTGACATAACCACTGCGGGCGGCAGGAGCCAGCTATTCGGTCCCCGACCTGCCCACCCACTCCACTCCCAGTCCGGTCTCCGCTCTGAGGCGCTCGATCAACTGGCCGGCATGATGCCGGACATGCCCGATGTTGTAGATCTGGAGCTCGAGCTTGCCGAAGGGAAGCCAGAAGAAGCCCGAGTCCTCCCTCTCCACGTCCAGCTCCGCCGTCCTCTCCAGCACCTCTCTCCTGCAGAAGTCCAGGTACTCGAGAACCTCTTTCTTCGTGTAGGCTTCCGCCACTTCCGGAGGATCGTGAGGAGGCCAGGGAAGTGCCTCGCCCATGTGCTCGGCCTGCCCCCTGTGCTTCGGCCAGGGCCTGAAGTCCTCCTCCATGCTCTGGAGGTAGAGGTGGGTGTAGAACAGAGTGTGAAAGGCTATCCTCCAGAACCTGTTGCCGAACCGCCCGTCATCCCAGAGCTCTTCCGGGCACAGGTCGACGGCGTTGCCCAGCATCTCGAGCGAAGCGAGGTACTGAGACTCCACGACCCTTCTCACATCCGGCACTCCCGGTCACCTCCTCCGGCCCCTGAGCGGGGCTGCTGAGCTGTCGACTGCATCCGGCTTCCGCGCGGAGAGCCTGTTCACTGCGTGCCTGTGCGGGACGCCTCCGGAGCCGCAATCGAAGATCTCCTCCCCGCACGCCTCTATCAGCCAGTCGTGGTAGTAGGTGAAGATCTCTCCGGAGCGGAAGTGACAGGCTTCCGGATCGGCATCCGGCGCCGGGGGGATGAAGGGCTTGGAGACGAAGACGGAGAAAGCGTTGATCCCACCGACCGCAGTATGCTGCCTGTAGTTCTCGAACATCTCCTCCCGGACCTCCGGTCGCGAGAAGTGGAGCGTCCCGGTGGAGAACAGGATGTCGTAGCTGCTCGACAGCCTGTATTCGTTCAGATCGGCCACGAAGAGGTTCATCGCGAGCCCTGCCTCATCCGCCAGTCCGGCGGCCTTCTCGACGCCCTTCCCGGAAACGTCGAAGGCGTCGACCACATAGCCGTTGCGGGCGAAGAACAGCGAGTTCCTGCCCTCGCCGCAGCCTATGTCCAGCAGCCTGAGGGCGCGTGTCGGAGGCATCAGTCTCAGCACTTCCAGGCAGGTGGTCGATGGCCTGGCCGTCCAGTAGAGCCCCCTGCCGGAGTACTTCCTCTCGTATGACTCCCTCGCGGAGCCCGGGCCGCTGGGCTGACCCATCATCCGCCTTCGCCGGCCTCCACCGCCCGGCGCGGGTTCTTGAGGCCCGTCTTCAGCTTGTTCCGGACCTCCCGCCTGACCCTTGCGGCAAGCGTCGAGCAGTGCCTGTCGAGAAAGCTCCCTACTGCGGCCGGATCGTGCACAACCAGCTCCCTGAGAGCCCATGACATGGCCTTGACGACCATGTCCTCGCGATCTCCGACAAGGGGCCCGCAGACCATCAGCGTTCGCCGGGTGTCCCCATACCCTCCCTGCGACCTCATGTTGAGGGCGACGGTGGATACGAGAGCGGCCCTCCTCCACCAGAGATCGTCCGAGCCTGCCCAGTCCATCACGGCCTCGTCACCTATGCTTCCATGAAGCCACGCGGGGCCGGACAGGAGCCTCGCGAACCCGTCAACGGCCCACCAGGTGTCCATGCCCTCTCCGAGCTGCTCGAGCAGCCTCCTGTCGACACGGGCAAAGGCCCCTGCGTGACAACGGATCAGGCTGCAGGCAAGGCCTCGAAGGCCGTGCGCCAGCTTCAGCTCGAGGGCCATCCCGAGCACGAGCCCGGGCGGAAGTCCGGCGATCTCCCGGGAGGTCTGCCTGCGAAAGCGGTGGAAGGCGGAGGCCCTCCTTTCCGGGACATCCCCCCATGCGAGCGCCACTGCGGCGGCCACATCTTCCGGGCGCCCATCCGGGATGGCCCTGCTCATCCCTCCTCCGCTTCTCCCAACTCCTGCCGGACCTCTCTCTCGACTCGTCTGAACGAGAGCTCACCGTCCCAGCCGGAGGCGCCGAGACACGCCTTGGTCAGGTCCTCCGTCGTGGACTCCAGTATCTCCATGAAGGTGGAGCGAGCGAACTTCCTCTTGCTGTCGCTCTCGTCAGGCCCGTAGAAGCAGGCTATCAGCTCCTCGATCATCTGATCGAGACCGTAGAGCTTGAGGTGCAGGAGCTCGTGCACCACCAGCTCCTCCAGATGCTCCGGCCTCACCTCCGAGCTGATCATCAGGATGGCCATCCTGTTCGAGGTGTCTATCTTGATGTCCCCGGACTTGCGCCATCTCCCCGTGACCGTCTCCGTCCTTATGTCCCAGTCACGCAGCCTCAGCATGTCCTGCCAGAACGCGAGCAGATCCGCGAGCCCCGCAGGCACCGGCCCGGCAGCTCCCCGATCGCCCCTCTCAGCCATGATCAGTCCTCCGCAGCGCCACGAATGCCCCTTGGACCTTCGACGAACCAGGAAGGCCTTCTGCGCCTGGTCCAGGTCGCCAGGTGCCCCTTCTCCGCGACGTAGTACGACCTGTAGGCCCTCACGGGGTCCCCCTGGACCCTGTACTCCTCGGGCATCGCCTGGGCGAAGTCGGTCAACCCGTTGTCACGGATGGCCGGCAGCGGCAGGGAGGAGGCGATCCCGGCAGACTCGTGCTCGGTCTGCCTTCCGTACCTGTACCGATACTCCGAGTTCAGCCGGCCGACCAGCCTTCGGAGCCAGAGCCAGTTGGACAGGGAATCGCCCGTCCACACGGTACAGGGATGGTTCACGTGAGTGGACCTGTAGGGGGACGGGACGCCGCTCCTGTTCAGCACGGTGCACAGCATTTGCGTGCCTTCGAGTATCATCTTCACGACATGCGTGTCGGCATGGTACCTGGCGCATCTCGCGATGTCCAGATCCAGCACGAAGATGTTCAGGATGCGGACCCCGGTCCTCGCCGGCTCAGCGTCCGGGTATGATGTTGACGAGCCTTCCGGGAACCACGATCACCCTGGCAGGCTCCCTCCCCCCGAGCAGTTCGACGATGCGTTCCTGCGCGAGAGCAGCCCCGCGGATCTCCTCCTCGGTCGAGCCCGAGGGGACGCTCATCCTGGCCCTGACCTTGCCGGCCACCTGTACGACCATCTCCATGCGCTCGAGAGCGAGGTCCTGCTCCCTCCAGAGCGGCCAGGGCTGAAGATGAACGCTGTCCTCGTCGCTCTCGGCGAAGCCCAGCCGGTGCCACAGCTCCTCGGAGATGAAGGGCGTCATCGGAGCCATCAGCACCAGCAGTTGCTTCAGGGTCTCCCTCAGGCCGCTGTTCCCTTCGAGCCCCGCGGACCTGGAGACAAGGAAGTTCACGAACTCCATGAGAGCGGCTACGGCCGTGTTGAACTGGAAGCCGTCCATGTCTTCGCTGACCTTCCTCAGAGTACTCGCGAGATGGAAGGCGAGCTCCGGGTCTCTCCTGTCCCCTTCCTCCGCTTCGCCGCCCGCGGCACCCGACTCGAGGCAGAGCCTCCAGAGCCTCCTGAGGAACCTGAAGGTGCCCGCGATCCCTTCCTCGTTCCAGGCCAGATCGGCCCCGAAGGGCCCGATGAAGAGGATGTAGAGACGAAGAGCATCGGCGCCGTAGCGCTCGACCATCTCGTCGGGAGTGACGACGTTGCCCTTGGACTTCGACATCTTCTGGCCGTCGGCACCCAGGATCATCCCCTGGTTACGGAGCACGCTGAAGGGCTCTGTGAAGCTGACCAGTCCAGCGTCGTACATCACCTTCGTCCAGAAGCGTGCGTATATGAGGTGCATCACCGCGTGCTCGGCCCCGCCCACGTAGAGGTCTACCGGGAGCCAGTATCGAACCGCTTCCGGATCGAACGGCCTGTCCTCCTCGTGTGGCGACGCGAACCTGAGGAAGTACCACGACGAGCAGGCGAAGCCCGCCATGGTGTTGGTGTCTCTCCTGGCAGGTCCGCCGCACTCCGGGCACTTCGTCCTGAGCCAAGCCTCGACCCTCGCGAGGGGAGAGCGCCCCGTATCGTCCGGCTCGTAGCTGTCGACCTCGGGCAGGACGACGGGCAGGTTCCTGTCGGGCACGGCCCCGCACCGCTCGCAGTGGATGATCGGGATGGGCGCACCCCAGTATCGCTGGCGGCTCACCATCCAGTCGTGTATCCTGTAGTTGACCTCTCGGGTCCCGAACCCCTTCTCCTCGGCGAAGGCAGTCATGCGGGCCCGGGCCCGGTCCGATCCCAGCCCGTCGAAGGGCCCGCTGTTGATCAGCACCCCGTCCGCCACGGTGGCCTTTTCCTCGACTCCCTGCGGCACCCCTCCGGGAGCCACGACCTCGATGATCGGGATCCCGTAGCTCCGCGCGAACTGATGGTCGCGCTCGTCGTGGGCCGGGACGGCCATGATCGCGCCCGTGCCGTAGTCCATCAGCACGTAGTCCGCCACCCAGACAGGAACGCGCTCCCCGCTGTAGGGGTTGATCGCGAAGGCCCCCGTGAAGACGCCCGTCTTCTGCTTCTCGGAGGCGGCCATCCTCTCACGGTTGCTCTTGAGCCTGGCACCCTCGATGTAGGCGGCGACCTCCGCCATGCGATCCCGTGTGGTTATCCGCCCGACGAGCGGATGCTCAGGGGAGATGACGCAGAACGTCGCTCCGTAGATGGTGTCCACTCTGGTCGTATAGACGGGCATAGGCAGATCCTGCCCGTCGGGGGCTCCGACCATGAAGGTCAGCCTCGCTCCCTCCGACCTGCCTATCCAGTTCCTCTGCATAGCCTTTATGCCCTCCGGCCAGTCGAGACCCTCGAGGTCGTCGAGCAGCCGGTCCGCATAGCTCGTAATGCGGAAGTACCACTGATTCATGCGCTTGCGGGTTACGTCCTTCTCGCAGCGCCAGCACTGGCCCCCGGCGGCCTCCTCGTTCGAGAGGACTATCTTGCACTCGGGGCACCACCAGATGTCGCTCTCGTCCTGGTAGGCCAGGCCGCGGTCGAAGAGAAGCAGGAAGAAGTGCTGGGTCCATCGGTAGTAGGACGGATCGCTCGAGTCGATCTCCCTCTCCCAGTCGTAGCCCGCCTCTATCAGCTTCATCTGGCGCCTGTAGGTATCGGTGTGCTTCCGAGTGACCAGCGAAGGGTGGATCCCGGTCCTTATCGCGTACTCCTCGGTGGGCTGTCCGAAGGCGTCCCAGCCCATCGGATGGAGGACGTTGTAGCCCTCCATCTTCCTCTTGCGGCTGATGACGTCGGTCGGAACGTAGTTCTTGCAGTGACCCACCGACAGACCGGCACCGGATGGGTAGGGGAAGAAGTCGAGGCAGTAGAACGGCCTCTTACCGGCCTCGGTACCCGTCAGATAGAGACCGAGACGCTGCCAGTGAGGCTTCCACCTGCTCTCGATATCCCTGAAGTCGTAGGGGTCCATGGGGATCTCCTCCATCAACGTGCATTCGGCGAGCCAGAATGATAACCCGCTGAGAGCTATCGAACAAGCGGCCCCCGGTCGCGTTTCCCCCGCCTCAGGGCGGTCACGCCAAGAGCCGCCAGAACGGCCAGGCTGGCGATCAGCGCCGGGGCCAGCAGGCCTTCGGGCTGCAGGCTCTCGGGGATCAGGTACCTCGCGGCGAGGTTGTAGCAGGCGTGCAGCAGAATGGCCGGCAGGATCGAGCCGCTCGCGAAGGAGAGCCAGCCCAGGGCCAGGCCTACGGCGAGAGTGGGCAGGAACCTGTAGATGCTGAGGTGAAACGCCCCGAACAGCACTGCAGATACAACCACCGCTCTCGGTTGCGAGATCTCCCTCGCCATCTGCCGCATGATCACCCCCCTGAAGAGCAGCTCCTCACACACCGCGGGCGTGAGCGAGAGTATGAGGACGGTCTCCGCCACCGTCGCCCGGGCGATGGGTTTCATGAGCTCCGAGAGCGAGGCGGGTATGGGGAACAGGATGGACTGGAGCAGCAGCACTGCGGCTGCCAGGACCGCCAGAGGAACCGCAGAGGCCAGGGCCACGCCCAGGCTGATGGAAGAAGCCGGACGCAGGCCGACGGATGAGGGCCGAAGCCCGAAGACCAGCACGAAGCCGGTTGCCATGATCATCAGGAAGCCCCACTCCGTGACCGCGATCCCGAGCAGCGGAGACCAGCCCGCAAGCAGACCCGAGAGGTAGTAGAGCCCCAGCAGCACCGCGAGCCCCAGGACTATGGCTCTCCGAGCCGGGCTGACGCCCTTCGGCGGCCTGGAGCGCTGCCTCCTGATCAGGATCCCCTCCCCGGACAGCATCTCCGAGGCCCAGAAGAGCCCGGCCAGGCCGTAGACCGTGCCGGAAACGGACGAGGCGGCGATGAGCAGAGGATCACCGCCGCCCGAGAGCAGCTCCCTTATGGCGAAGGCCTGTCCGGTAAGCGGGATCAGTGAGAGGCCGGGGCTGAAGGGGATCCTGCTGGAGGTGGACAGCACCCCGGCCACCATCAGGAGCAGGCTCAGAGGCAGCATGTAGTTCTGCGCCTCCTTGTAGCTCCTGGCGAGGGCCGACACGATCATCAGGGCAGCCGCGATCTCGAGCACCAGCGGAATGGAGGCAAGCATCCCCTCCACCAGTGCGGAGGTCTCGGGGAAGGCCATCTCCACGCCCTCCATGGACTCCAGGGGCATGAAGGCGCTGCCGAGCAGCAGCCCGATCCCTGCCGTCACCACCGCGACACCCGATGCGCAGAACACGGCCAGCGCCTTTCCCGCGACGATCGCAAGCCGGTGGACGGGCTGCGAGAGCAGGCTCTCCAGAGTGCCTCTCTCCCTCTCCCCGGCAACAGCGTCCAGAGCGATGTAGGAACCGCCCGTGAGAGCAATGAACATTATGAGGAAGGGCAGTATCGATCCGAGGTAGCGCCCTGAGCGGGCGATTCTCATGGAGGAGTCGTGGACGACCAGTATCATGTCGCGCCAGGGGTTCATCACCCCCGCCAGCCTCGCCCGGAGCTCGAAGAGCTCGCCTCGCAGCGAGTCGAGGCTCGCGGTTACCCTGCGTGTCCTCGCGAAGCTCTCCTCGCTGCGGCCTTCGAAGAAGACACCGAGCAGAGGGAGCTCCCCGCCGTGTGGACCCGCCTGCGCCCGGGGAAGCAGCAGGATGAGCGCATCGACCGAGTCGGCCCTGATCGCCCGTCTCACGCGGGAAGTGTCCGGATGCTCTCCCCTCATCAGGTCGGTACCGGGAGCCACGGTCAGGCTGTCCTCCGGAAGAGCGGTGAGGTGGCGCACTATGACCCGGCTGTCACCCTCGAGCCACCTGATCGTGGCGGAGGCGAGGCTGTCGTTCGCCGGGGCGATGACCGAGACCTCTGCGGGCTGGTTCTCCATCACCTCGAACTGCTGGCGCTCGAGCGTCGTGAAGAGGAAGACCAGGCCGGGATAGAGCACCAGGGGCAGCCCGAACGCCAGGAACAGGGCCCTGCGGTTCCGCAGGCCTTCCCTGACCTCCCTCCGGAAGATGCCGGCTACGCCGCTGCCGATGCCGCTCAGGCGCATCCGGGCCCCTGGCCGGAAGCGCCGGGCTGCAGCACGGATCCGGCGGCCAAGTGCAGGAAGATGTCCTCGAGGAACCTCTGCCCCGTCCGCTCCCTCAGCTCCTCCAGCGTGCCATCGGCCCTTATCTCGCCCTCGTGCAGGATCGCGATGCGGTCGCACAGCTTCTCGGCCTCGCTGAGGACGTGAGTGGAGAACAGGACGCAGCAGCCGAGGTCCCTGCTTATGTCTATGAAGCCTATCGTTGTTGCGGCAGCGATCACGTCCAGCCCGGTCGTGGGCTCGTCCAGGATGAGAACGGGAGGATCGTGAAGCAGCGCGCGAGCCAGAGAGACACGCTGCTGGTTGCCGCCGGAGAGCTCTTCGCACCTCAAGGAGGCGAGCTTCCACAGGTCGAACCTGCCGAAGAGCATCTCCGTCCGCTCAGCGATCATGGAAGGGCTCATCCGGTGGAGACTGCCGAAGTAGTCCATTATCTCGAGCGGGGTAAGACGGCCGTAGACTCCGGTTCTGGTCGAGAGGTACCCAATGGACCGGCGGACCTCCATCGCATCCTCGATCACATCGTAGCCGTTGACCCTGGCGCTTCCGCTGTCAGGTCTCAGGAGAGTCGCCAGGATCCTCAGGAGGGTCGTCTTGCCGGCGCCGTTGGGTCCGAGAAGGCCCACGACCTCGCCCTTGTGCGCAGTGAGGGAGACGTCCGCCAGTGCTCTGATCTCCTCCCTGCCGGACCAGAAGCTCCGCGAGACGCTGCGGACCTCTATCCCGGAGCCTGCTGGACCACTCAAGGTCTTCTCCTTTCGGGGGAAGTGGGGTTGGAGCGCCGGGTCTTCGCCATCTTCAGCCATCGCTCGGGATCGCCTACCGATCGGGCGCAGAGCGCCACCATCAGGCAGGCCAGCAGCACCGTGCTCACGGCAAAGAGAGCGTACGACCCTGCATCGAGCGACCCTCTGAAGAGCGCCTTGATCACCATCGCCACGTTGGCAACGGGCACCAGCGCCAGAGCCGGAGTCAGCTCGATGCCGGGAACCACGGCAATCAGAGCCGGGACAATGCCCAGACCGTAGACCGCTCCCGCCGTGGACTGCGCCTCGCGGAAGGAAGTCGCCCTGAAGGCCATCGCCAGGAGAGTTGCGGACGAGAGAACCGCGAAGCCGAAACCGGACATCAGCAGGAGGACAAGCGCGCCGGGCTCGATCGTGAACAGCAGCCCGCTTGCCTCGGGAGGAGCTATCAACCTTGCGGCCAGGAACATGCTGGCGAGGTTCAGAACCAGGGACAGGCACGCTGCCAGCACCACGGTTCCGAGCTTGGCGAAGACAAGCTCCAGAGGCTTCCTGGGCTGGGACAGCGTCGTCTCCACGGTCCTTCTCTCCCTTTCTCCCGCCGCCACGTCCACCGCCGGGTAGTAGGCTCCCAGGGTGGTCATCACCACGAGGGTGATCGGAAGAAGCAGAGACAGCAGCATCCTGCCGCCGGC
>JAFGKQ010000031.1 GCA_016928495.1 Candidatus Fermentibacterales bacterium | reverse complement strand
GGCTGAGGGAGTAGGTGAAGACCTGCTCGCCTTCGTCCTCGATACCGGTGCCGCAGGTTATCGAGCCCTGGTAGGGCAGGTGCTCGCGAGCGGTCACGGTAACGGTGATCGTGCCCGACGAGGTCGGACTGACGTAGATGTTGGCCACGCCGCTGGTGTTGGTGTAGCCGATCTCGTAGACATCGCCCGTCTGCCAGTTGCCCTTCTGGAGGCAGACCCTGGCGTTGTTGACCGGGGCGTCGGTCGGATCGGTGACGGTGACCGTAACAGTGGTCGCTCCGCCGATATAGCCGGGATGATCCGCGTCCATATCGAGCGCTTCGACGGTCCACATCGGAAGCTCCGGGTCACCGAAGAGGTTGTACTCCTTGATGCACCACTCGAGATAGTCGTCGCTGGGCGGGCAGTAGTAGTCGAGACTGGTGCCGTGGGCGATGCCCAGGATGTAGAGGTCGTTGTTCCAGTGCTCGTAGTAGAACCTGCGCGAGAGTATCTCGCTGGGGCCGTTGCCCGGGCTGGAGGGGGTGCCCCATCCGTAGCGGGCGTTGAAGCAGCCGAAGCCCGCCCCGTTGGGGGAGTTGTTCCAGGCGTCGCCGCAGCACTCGTAGCCGTCGAGACGACCGATGAGGCAGGCTATCGAGTTCCAGATCGCGGGCAGGTGGCCGGAAGAGATGTTGGTCTGCGCCATGATGTTGGAGACCGTGTAGTTGCTCCCGTAGGAGGTGTACATGGAGGTGGCGCTGCCGTGGCTGGCGTGGTAGACGTGGTGGGGCCCGGCATTGATCATGGCGATGGTGATCGCGGAGCTGTTGTTACCGGTGGACTCGTAGCACTTCTCTTCCTCCCAGCCGGACGGGACGTAGGCCGAGATCATCTCGGCGCCCGCCGAGCCGGGGCAGTACGGGCTGGTCCACAGGATTCCCGTGGAGTAGCCCATCCTCATCTCCCTGGGGGCCGTCTCGAAGTAGTCGGTGTCGGCGATGCCCTCGTAGATGAGGACCTTGTCGACGAAGACGTTGGCGTCGGTCGCGCTGTTCACGCTCCCGCGCCCCGCCCAGATGTCGGGGGTCCACTCGACGTTGTCGGCATCCTCGCCCCAGATGTGGTTGCCGTTGCTGTCCCACTGGTCCGCGCCGGGCGACGAGTCGTTGATGTCAGAGAAGTAGAGATCGCAGGGGGCGTTGTCGCTGTAGGACCCGGCGTGGATGTAGGCATCCCTGCAGGCCAGGACGTTGTCGTCGCCGAAGAGAAGCACGTAGTCGGCGCCCTCGTCGCGGCAGTCGGTCAGGAACGCCCTGATCTCCTGCGGCAGGTCGTAGCAGCTGTACTGCGAGCCCACCCAGGTGTCGGTGTAGACGTTGGAGGGAACGCCCTTTGCCGTCTTCCAGTCGGCTATTTCCTGAGCCTGGGACTGATATGCGGCGTCGCAGACTATCACGTACTGCCCGTAGGCCAGCTCACGCGCCTCCACGATCTCCGCGCCGGACGGCGAGACGCCCTCGGGGTTCACGACCAGCTTGCGCGCGAGGTCCATGGAGCTCTGCTCGCTCGACTCGGCGCGCCGGTGGACCGTCATCACGTCCGGGTCGTACTCGTAGCTCACCGAGACCGTGATGCTCTCAAGGACCTGTATCTGGCCGGATGCCGGGTTCCATCGCACGGGATAGACGGTCAGGCGGGCCATGGGGATGCCCCAGAGGGCGCCCGAGCTGTTGAAGCGGACGATGTCGAAGGGAAACGTCACATCCGAGCCGTAGACTACCGGGTTCGGCTCGACAGGGTATACCTCCTGCTCAACCGAGAACGGGACAGGGGCCTCGGAAGGCAGTATCCTGAAGTACCCGTCGAGGCTCGCGTAGTCCGCGTCGAGCAACTCGATGGATGTAGCCCTACACCCGGTAGGAAGCGCCACTCTCACAGGCATGTACGGCAGCGCCGGGAATCCCTCACGATTGAGGAGCCCGAGCCCCGGAACGGTTACGCCGGTGTAGACGCCCAGATTCTCGATGCTCACCAGGGATGCATCGAAGGGGATGTCCACGACCAGCTCACCAGCCGAGGCTGCCGTCAGGCCTGCGAGCAAAATGGCAGAGAGAACCAGGCAGCTTCTCATTTCGCCGTCCTTCCCGCTAGAGACACAGCTGCTGGACCAGCACCGCGACGCTCTGCGCACTTCCCCGCCAGCGCGCTCGACGTAAGAGGATCTGTACTGTAACAGACTTTGCAGCTTGCTATTATGCAGGTCCAGTTCGTGAGCTAGCGCCGGCTCAGGAAGCGACTAACAAAGCTACGAAGGATATAATGGGACCGGAAACAGCCCCGGTCAACGGCCCGTGCGGGGCGCTCTCAGGACGACGAGGGGGGAAGGACCTCTGTTTCCGGAAACGTGTCCCGGCAGGCTACCGCAGGAAGTCGCCCAACCTGTCGGCCGCAGCGGCGAGGCTGTCCGGATCGCTTTCCGACAGGGTGTCGGACCAGACCGGTTGCCCATCCCTCGTGGATACCATCAGCAGGGCACAGCCTCCGGAGGCGGAGGGTATTATCGCAAGGATGTTCTCGCACCCGTAGAAGTCCCTCGAGAGCGAGGCTGCCTCGGCAAGGCTTACCCCGCCGAGGTCAACGGGCTCCGGGAAGAGCTCGAAGGTTGAGGGGAGAGCTGCACGCAAGCGTGCGAGGAGAACGGCTGCAGACTCCCGCGCGTCGGACTCACCCAGCGTGACGACGGCCATGCTCGTCGTCACTGCCGCCGCATCGGGGTCAGTCTCGCTCGCGACCCGGTCCCAGTCGACCAGTGAGGACACGTCTGGGTCCCGGACTGCCTCCTCCTCAGCGGACGATCCGTTGTCGGAGAGGATGTCTAGCGTGAAGAGCACTCCCAGGGCAACGACGAGACCCACGACCACGTAGGCCGTCACGCTTCCCTCGCCGGTGTCGGAGCCGCCCCCCCCCGGACCGGCAGCCATGGAAGCCTGCGAGAGCACGAGGCAGAGCGCGAGCGCAACGGCAGGAGCCCCCGCCGCGCTTCCCCCGGTCATTACTCCTCGCCCTCTGACGAGGACTGCTGGACCAGCCTCTCCTGGACGTCCCTCGGAACCTGATCGTAGTGGGAGAAGGACTGGGTAAAGCTGCCCCTTGCCTGAGTGAGCGACCTCAGGGAGCTGGTGTACTGGTAGAGCTCCCCCTGGGGAACGTGGGCCCTGATGATCTGGAACCCTCCGTGGGAGTCCATGCCCAGTATCTTGCCTCTTCTTGAGTTGAGGTCTCCGATCACGTCGCCCATGAACTCCTCGGGCACGGTGACCTCGAGCTGCACCACCGGTTCGAGCAGGATGGGGCCGGCCTGGAGCATGACCTCCTTGAAGCACTTGCTCGCCGCCAGCTTGAAAGCCATGTCTGAGCTGTCGACGGGATGGGAAGAGCCGTCGTAGACCACGGCCTTCACGTCGACGACCTTCGAGCCGGTCAGAGGGCCCTGCTCCATGGCCTCGACAACGCCCTTCTCGACAGCCGGTATGTACTTTGTGGGGACATTGCCACCCACTACCTGGCTGACGAACTCGTAGCCCTGCCCGCGGTCCACGGGCTCGAGCCTGAGGAACACATGACCGTACTGCCCTCTGCCCCCGGTCTGCTTCTTGTGCCTGTAGGAGCCCGACTGCGTTCTGGTGATCGTCTCGTGGTAGGCGATCCTGGGCTTCTCGAGCCTCGCCTCCACTCCCGTCATCTCCCGCAGCCTCTTCAGCATCACCGCAAGGTGCTGCTCGCCCATTCCGGACACCGTCGTCTGTCCGGTCTCCGGCTCGGTTCTGACGACGAAGGTCGGGTCCATGGACGCCAGACGCGAGAGCCCGGAGCCCATCTTGTCCTCCTCGCCCCTCTTCGAGGGCATGATCGCCGCCCTGAACACCGGCTCGGGGAACGCTATGGGCCTGAGCCTTACCGGCTTGCTCTTGTCGGAGAGAGTGTCGTTGGCTCCGGTGTTCTTGAGCTTGGCGATAGCGACGATGTCCCCCAGCACGAGGGTCTCCGCATCGTCCCTTCGCTCTCCGCTGACGTAGAAGCAGTTGCCGAGCCTCTCGGAGCTCTGGCTGCCGGTGTTCGTCACGTCCTGCGAGCCGCGAATGCTGCCCCTGACCACCCTGGCGTAGGCGGTTTCCCCGACGTGCCTGTCTATGTACAGCTTGAAGACCCTGGCCACGAACGGACCTCCGGGATCGGGAGCGATCTCCGCAGTACCGTCATCGGCCAGCGCCATCTCCGGTCTCCTCGACGTGGGGGGCGGCAGCAGGTCCACCACGTAGTCGAGCAGGAAGGCCTGGCCCACCGGCTCTGTCGAGAGGCCTGCATAGAGCAGGAAGGCCTCCCGCGAGGCTACCGCCGCACGGAGGCCCCTGGCCAGCTCCTCATCGGTGAGAGTGTCGTTCTCGAAGAAGCGCTCCATCAGGATCTCGTCGGTCTCCGCCGCTGCCTCGATCAACTCCTTGCGGCAGCCGTCGAGGCGCTCGATCGCCTCCTCCGGAACAGCGATGCTCTTGCCCGACCTGTCCAGGGCCTTCCCGGAGATGACGTCGACGAGCGCCTTGAAGGAGGCGCCGCTGCCCACGGGGAACACCGCCGGGATCACGCGCCTGCTGAGAGAGTCCCGGGCGCTCTCGAGAGTGGCCCAGAAGTCCACGTTCTCGCGGTCCAGCCTGTTGACCCAGAGGCAGACGGGGACGGAGGCCTCCTCGGCGAAGGACCAGGTCTTGAGGGTGCCGACCTCGACTCCGCTGACTCCATCGAGTACCAGCACACAGCCGTCGGAGACGGCGACCGCACCGATGGTCTCGCCGTAGAAATCGGCGAAGCCGGGCGTGTCTATCACGTTGATCTTGTGGCCCTTCCACTCGCAGATGCCGAGGGAGGAGCTGAGGCTCTGCTTCTTCTCCCTGCTCTCCTGGCTGAAGTCGAACGCGCTCGTGCCTGTATCCACACTCCCGAGCCTGTCGAGAGCGCCTGCCGAGAACAGGATCGCGTCACAGAAGCTGGTCTTGCCTACCGATCCATGCCCTATGACGGCGATCGTCCTGAGCTGCTCTGGTTTGTAGATCTTGCTGCTCAAACCCGACCTCTCAATGGATTCCGTTGCCGCAACGATTGGAGACGTACTGCCGCGCCCGTCAGGCTGCGACGAACCTGGCAGTCCCCTTCCTTCCCTGCCGGCCTGGCCGGGACCCGATCCTGGAATGGCGGACTGAGCGGTCTGCCGGAGCGCTGATGCGGAACCTGTACAACCGCAAGCGAGAGAGTTATCTAAGCTCCACGACTTCCGCTGTCAACGGCTGGAGCGCCCGCATCGCCGGTGGGGAGAAGAACGGAGCCATGATCGACCTGCGCCCCCTGCTCATAGCAGCCTCGGTCATCCTTGCTGCGGTGTTGCTGCGCAGGGCTTTCTCTTCGTGGATCGGGGGGCCCTCCAGGACTGACGAGTACCACAGACTCCAGACCGAGCAGCGCCAGCGCGACCGGGAGTCCGGGAACCTGCCCGGCGAGGATCTTCGCTGCCCCGAGTGCGGATCGCCGATGACCAGGC
>JAFGKQ010000030.1 GCA_016928495.1 Candidatus Fermentibacterales bacterium | reverse complement strand
GTCTGGGTCACCGGCATGGGCTCTCCCGTGCCGAACCCCTGCCGGATCGCGGTCAGCCTGCCCTTCATCGTGGCTCCGGGGGATGAGCACGGCGTTGCCGTAGAGGTCTACGATCTCTGCGGCCGGATCGTCCGCACGCTCGTCGACGGCGACGCCGGCATCGGCTCGCAGACAGCCATCTGGGACCTCACCGATGCCCGGGGTGCACAGGTTCCCGACGGCATCTACTTCTTGAGGCTCCGGGGGCCGGGAGTGAGCGCGATCGCGCCGCTGGTCGTCCTGAGGTAGGCTTCCGGCGGCTCTTTGCGGGGAGGCTGCGATTCCTTATTGTCGGGCGATCGAAGCGGCCAGCCATGGAGGGAGCAGAGACATGCAGTCAGCATTGAACGGCTCCGCCGCAGGCTCGGGAACGGCCTGCGCCATGGCGATGCCCGGCAGCACATAGCCGCTTTCACCAGGTGAGCAGGTGGGGGCGGCCCGGCCGCCCCCTTTTGTTTTTCGGCGCTGCCGCCCGGGCAGCGATCCGGCGACTGAGAGGCGGATGATCGCATGACGCTGACCGAGCTTCTCGAGAGGCATGGGGTGGTGGTCTTCGACGGGGCCATGGGGACCATGCTCTACGAGCGGGGCGTCCCCCGCGGTCACTGCTACGACGAGCTGAACCTGTCCGACCCTTCGATCGTTCGCTCCGTTCTGGAGGACTATGCGGGGGCCGGGGCCCACGTCCTGACGACCAATACGTTCGGAGCCAACAGGATCATCCTGGACAGGTACTACGACCTTGGCGACAGGACCCCGGACATCAACTGCGAGGGAGCGATCATAGCCCGCAGCGCCGCAGGGGGCCGCGCCGTGGCAGGCTCGGTCGGCCCGCTGTCGCGCCCTGCCGAGGTCTTCGGGGAGATTCCAGTCGAGCAGATGGAGTCCGTCTACCACGAGCAGATAGAGGCACTGGTCGGCGGGGGAGTGGACTTCATCGTGTTCGAGACCTTCTCGAGGATCGAGGAGCTGCAGGCCGCTGCCAGGGTCGTCTCCCGTTTCGAAGGGCTGTCTGCGGCCGCCTGCATGACCTTCCCGGAGGCCGGCGCGACCCTTACCGGCATGGATGCCCAGGTGGCGGGCGGCCTCATGGATCAGCTCGGCACGGAGATCGTGGGGGCCAACTGCGGGACCGGCCCGCGTGACGTGCTGAGAGTGATCAACAGGATCGGCCAGGTGACCACCAAGCCCCTTCTGGCGATGCCGAACGCAGGGGTAGCCCGGTTCGCGCACGGCCGCTTCGTCTACCCCCACAACCCGGAGTACCTGGGCCGTTATGCCAGGAAGCTGGTCGAAGCGGGTTGCGCCTGCATCGGCGGGTGCTGCGGCACCACGCCGGAGCACGTGAGGCAGATACGCTCCAATACCGAGGGCATGCGCCCGGCCGGGAGGAAGCTCGTGAGAGTCGAGGCGGCCGGTCGAGACGAGGAGGAGCGCGCCAGGCAGGAGGTCGAGACTACGCTCAGGCAGATGCTCGGGCGCAAGCTCGTGATCAGCGTCGAAGTGGACCCGCCGAGAGGTCCCGGCGCGGAGAAGGCCCTTGCGGGCCTCAGAAGGCTCAAGGGCCTCGGGGTGGATGCCGTCAATGTCTCGGACAGCCCCATGGCAAGACTCCGCATGTCCCCGGTGGCTATTGCGGAGCTGATCCGGAGGAGCCTGAACCTCGAGGTGATACTCCACGTGACCTGCAGGGACAAGAACCTGCTGGCCATACAGTCCGATCTCCTCGGTTACTCCGCCATGGACCTCCACAACGTGCTCGCGCTCTCCGGGGACCCGCCCAGCCTCGGGGACTATCCCTTCGCTACGGCAGTGTACGACGTCAGGTCCTCGGGCCTGATAAGGATAATCGATAGCCTCAACAGGGGTCGCGACATTCTCGGAAACAGGCTGAACGCGAGCACAGGGTTCTTCATCGGCGGGGGATGCCCGTCATCGCCCGCCGACCAGGACCGTGAGATCGAGACCGTCGCAGACAAAATCTCGCACGGCGTCGCGTTCGTGCAGACTCAGCCGGTGTTCGACGCGGAGAGCTTCGAGCGCTTCCACGAGAGGCTGCGGGGACTCGGTGTCCCGGTAGTGGCCAGCCTCATGCCGCTGACGAGCATGTCGAGCCTCGAGTACTTCAGGCACGAGGTGCCCGGCATAGAGATCCCCGATACGATGCTGCAGAGGATGGCAGAGGCCACGAGCCTGGAGCCCGGGCTCGAGCCCGAGAGGGCCGAGGAGAAGGTCGGGATCCGTCTCGCTCGCGAGCTGCTCGAGCGCCTGCGGGCCATCGGCGTCAGCGGGGTCTGCATCATCCCTCCGAGGCGGAGATATGAGATCGTCGAAGAGATGCTCGATATGTGAGGAGGTCTCGATAGAGCTGGATCCCCTCGGTATCGTGAGGAGGCTCGGGGGCGATTCGCGCTCTCTCTCCCTCCTGGGCACGGTCAGGCAGGAGATCGTAGAGGTGGAGCGCTTGCTCGCTCCCAGGGCCGCCTGGCTCACCACCTGCGAGGTGACCGTGGCGGAAGGGGTGTGCCGCCTGGACGGCCTCGAGGCCCGCAGCGAGAACCTCGCCAGTCTTCTCGGCCGCTGCGAGTCGGCATCCCTGTTCCTGCTTACCGTGGGTCCGGAGATAGACGAGCTGATAGAGCGGCAGTCGGGCCTGCCCCATCGACAGGTCGTAACCGATGCGATAGGCTCTGAGGCTGCCGAAGCGACGGCGAGATGGGTGAGCAGAGCGCTGGGTCAGCGGGCACGGCTCTCCGGCTGTCGCGTCACGCCGCGCTTCAGCCCGGGCTACGGCGACTTCGGCCTCGAGAGCCAGGCCTGGTTCGTCGAGAACCTGGGTGAGGCTGTCGGTGTCTCTCTGGCCGGCAGCACCATGGTGCCGAGGAAGTCCATATCGGGGGTGGTGGGTTGGAAGCGTTCCTGAGCAGGCTGTCGCGGGGAAGCGTCCTGGTCTCGGACGGTGCCATGGGCACTGTCCTGGCCGGGCGGTGCGCTTCTCCCGCCCTTCCGGAGGAGCTTCTGCTGACGGACTACGGGCTCGTGAGGGACGTCCATCGAGACTACGTGTCTGCCGGAGCCGAGATGATCACGACCAACACCTTCGGCGCGGGCGCACTGAAGCTCAGCGAATACGGCCTGGAAGGTCGTCAGGAAGAGATCGTGGCGAGAGCCGTCAGCGCGGCGAGGGAGGCTGCCCGTGAGAGAGAGGGCACCCTGGTCGCAGGATCGGTAGGGCCCCTCGGCAGCTTCATGCTGCCCTTCGGCAGCATCGAGTGGGATGAGGCGGTGGACTCGTTCGCGAAGGTCTGCTCGCTGCTCGCCCGTGAGGGCGTGGACCTGATAGCGGTCGAGACAATGACCGACCTGAGGGAGCTCAGAGCCGCCGCTCTCGCCGCCAGGCGGGAAGCCCCGGCGGTGCCGCTTCTCCTGCAGATGAGCTTCGACTCGGGCCAGAGGAGCGTGACCGGGACCCCGGTGGAAGCCTTCGTGATAGCGGCCGAGGCCATGAGGCCGGACGCGATCGGCAGCAACTGCGGCGGGTCCCTGGAGGCAATGTCCGGAGTGGCGAAGCAGTTGGGGTGTCACTGCTCCGTTCCGTTCTCGGTACAGCCCAATGCGGGGCTGCCGGAGCTTCGCGACGGTCTTGCGGTCTTCCCGGCCCTTCCCGGAGAGTTGGCTGATCTCGCCGTCCGCTTCGTCGAGAGCGGCGCCGCGATAGTGGGCAGCTGCTGCGGCTCGACCCCCGAGCACACGCGGGAGATCCGCAGGGCAGTAGAGGGGATGCCCGTCGGATCCCGGGAGAGGAAGCAGCGGGTCTTCCGGACCGCCTCCAGGACGACCTGCGTCAGCATCGGAGCCGGACTGCCCTTCGTGCCCGTCGGAGAGAGGATAAACCCCTCGGGGAGGAAGAGGCTTCGGGAGGAGCTGCTCCGGGGCCGCGTCTCGAGGGTCAGGAAGCTGGCGTCCAGGCAGGTCGAGGCCGGAGCCGGAGCACTCGACATCAACCTGGGCATAGGTGACGAGGAGGCCGAGTCGAGGCTGATGGTCAGCACCCTGAGGCGCCTCGGGAACTCCGTGGACTCTCCGGTCTTCATCGACTCGCCCTTCCCCTCCGTCATGGAGTCCGGTCTTCGGGAGCATGCCGGGAGCCCCGTGCTCAACTCGGTGAGCGGAGAGCCCGGAAGGCTCGAGATGCTCCTGGATCTTGCAGTGAGGTTCGGTGCCGGAATAGTCGCGCTGCTCATGGATGAGCGGGGCGTGCGGGAGACGCCTGCAGAGCGCTTGTCCATCCTCGAGCGGATACTGGCCGCTGCCGACCGGGCGGGGCTCCCTGGCGGGATGGTGCTCGTGGATCCCGTCGTCCTGCCCCTGGCGTCGAGCCAGTCAGCTTCCTGCGCTACCCTGGAGGTCATAAGGGATGTCGGGCGGGTCTACGGGCTGCCGACGGTGATGGGCCTGAGCAATGTCTCCTTCGGCCTTCCCGCCCGGGGGCTGCTCAACCGGACCTTCCTGGCCATGGCGATCCGGGAAGGCCTGGACGCGGCCATACTCGATCCCCTGGACTCGGATCTCATGCACGAGATCCGCGCAGCGGAGATCATGGCCGGACGCGATGCGGACGCGGTCAGGTTCGTCTCGGTCCATGCCGGGCTGCCCCCCTCTCCGGAGCTCGAAGAGCAGGCGGCCTCCGGAACGGAGGATGAGCCCCGGCTGTCCGATCTCATCCTCCAGGGCAGCACGGAGGAGATCGAGAAGGCGGTTGCCAGCGCCCTGGCGGATACCGGGCCGATGGAGCTGGTGGACCGTGTGCTCATACCGACCATCCGTCAGGTGGGCGACTGGTACGAGCGCGGGGAGGTGTTCCTGCCACAGCTCATGGCCTCGGCGAACGCGGTACAGGCTGCCTTCGATGCGATAAGGTCAGCGATGCCGGGCGCCTCGCCCGCCGCTGACAGGGGGACCGTCCTGCTGGCGACGGTGGAGGGCGATGTCCACGACATAGGCAAGAACATCATAAGGACGGTCCTCGCAGGTCATGGCTACAGGGTGGTGGATCTCGGCAAGAACGTGCCCAGGGATGCCATAGTCGAGGCGATAGAGACCGAGCGGCCCCTGGTCCTGGGGCTCAGCGCGCTGTTGACCCCGAGCCTCGTGTCCATGCGTCAGACGGTCGAGCACATAAGGGAGAGAGCCTCCGAGCCCCTTCCGCGGATCATCGTGGGAGGAGCGGTCGTAACCGGGGAGTACGCAGCGGGAATAGGCGCTCTCTACGCTGCGGACGCCATCGAGGCGGCGAGGATCATCGACTCCATGGTCGACGGCGCCGACGGGCCCGCGTAAGCCTAGTCCCGGGCTGCTCCACCTATTGTGAGGGGCAGGCTCCTCATGCTTCGCTTGCGCCGCAGGTAGTCGGCAAGCTCGAGCCTGGCCTCCGGGGTACGTGCGAGTATCTGGGCGGACCCGTCGCCCTGTGACCCGACTCCCTTGGCTCCGAAGCTGAGGTCCCTGACCACAGGATCCTCGAGAAGGCCGTGCAGAACGGGTGCCGTCAGCTCGGAGGTGCACAGGGGAGCCAGGCATGCATCGAACTGCGACTGGGCAAGGGTCATGAGCCTCCCGATCTCTTCCACGTCGCCCTTCGCGAGCTGCTCGACCGCTTCGGTGGTGATGCCCCTGTTGACCGGCCCGAGGTACTCCTGAGCGATCCTCTCCCTGTCGCCCGACGCGAAGGGATAGCAGGCGTGGAGCGAGGCCAGGATCTTCCTCGTGTCCTTGGTGGCGCCCAGGTCCACTATCAGCATGAACAGCACGCCACCGCACTCCAGCTCGGTAACGGACAGCTCGTCTCCATCGAACACCATCAACACGGGAGTGCTTCCGTAGGCGCAGCCCTGATCCAGGCGCCCGCACCGCGAAGGGGTCGCTATCTCTCCCTGATAGGCCAGCTCCATCTCCTCCCTGCGGCTCAGGCCGAGCCTGTAGAGCCGGTTGCAGGCCCGCACGACCAGCACGCATGCCGCCGCGCTGGAGGAGAGCCCCTTGCGGATGGGCAGATCCGTTGCGTAGTTGTCGATCTCGATTCCGTCGATGCCCTCGAAGCTCCTCATCATCTGCAGGGCTGCTCCGGCAACGTAGCTGAAGAAGCCTCCCTCTGCGGCTTCGGTCCGGAGAAGCTCCTCCCTCATCGGGATCTCGAAGGTCGGCGTCCTGGAGCCATCGGTGAGCGTGGAGGTCACGAGCAGGCTGTCCGGGTGCGGCCGGGCTCTGGCTCTCAGGCCCTGATCCGTGCCGACCAGGATCGCGTGCCCCTTCTCCAGAGAGGCGTTCACTCGCCTGTAGCCTCCGGCCCAGTCACTGTGCTCGCCGAACAGGCATATCCTCCCCGGCACGAAGAGGTCCATCAACGCCCTGCCGCCCTTCGCAGGTAGAGAGCCTGCGGTCGCGTCTGCATCCCCGTGACCGGCCAGAAGGCCTCGGGGCTGCCCTCGAACAGAGTCGTATCCACTCGTTCGTAGGCATGCTCCATCAGATCGCCGAGGAACCACTCGTCGTCGAGGATGATGGCATCGAAGCGGCCCGATTCGAAAGCGGCGGCCATGTCCTGCAGCAGCAGGTCTCTGCCCTCTGACTCCCCTGCACGGATCACGTCGCAGATGGCCATGTCGTGGGCGAGCGAGCTCTTGCCCGCCATGACCGGGTAGTGGGAGTGGTAGGGGACCAGGACCTCCCCTTCGAAGCCGGAGATCAGCGCCAGGAGCCGCTGGCCCTCCAGGAGGTCCGTCCGGTCAGGGATCCGGGAGAGAGGGCTGCCCAGCGCGAACACCATGTAGACGACCTGAGCCAGGGCGAGGGCCCCCAGGGCCGCTTGCCTGCCCCGGCCGGCGAGCCGCCGGGACCGGCGGACCGACACCAGCCCTGCCGCACCGAGCACGGCGAGAGCGGCGTGCCCCGGCATCAGCACGTTCAGGTACCCCCCGCTCTTTGCCCGCGACATCCAGGAGCAGGCCACCATGCTCCAGAGCACCGCCAGCATGAGGACCCTCCTCGCTCTGTCCGCACCCGGCCTGCTCCAGAGCGTTGCCGCCGAGACCAGCAGTGCAGAGACCAGGAGCAGCGGGGCTCTCAGGAGCAGATCCTCTATCCAGAAGCCGTGTGCGAGGTAGTGCAGGATCAGCTCGTGGCGCGAGGGCAGCTCGAGGACGTAGTAGCTGAACCAGCCGCCACTGGAGGACTGGAGCAGCGCGGCCGGAACCAGGAGCACCGTGAGGAAGGTCCCCGCCATGACCGCTCGGTGGCGTTTCCAGGACAGCCCGGGCCAGAGCGCGCATGCCGCCACCAGGACGACAGACGTCAGCAGCCCCGACTGCTTCGCGAGACACGAGGCCGCGAGCGCCGCGCCGGAGAGTCCCAGCAGCGCGCCGGACCCGCGGGCCGTACCCCTCTGGAAGAGGCTGACCGACAGAAGGAGCAGGGCCAGGAACAGGGCATCCACCCTGGCCAGGTCGAACCAGGTTCCGGACAGGCCGTAGGATGCAGCGAAGAAGCCGGCCGCAAGGAATCCCGCGATCCTGCCGGAGACCCTCCCGGCGATCAGCCCGACGAGCAGGATGCTGAGGAAGGAGCACGCCAGAGACAGCGCCCTCAGAGGAGCGTAGCCGCCGCCCAGAAGGGAGTAGGGGACCGCCGACAGGTAGTAGTAGAGAGGGGTGTAGATGAGTGGCACGAAGCCTATTCCCGGCTCGACGTAGAGCGGCCGGCCATCGGCCACTCTTGCGACGTGGTCCACGACGCTTCCCTCCATCCACTCCAGATCGAAGGGGTAGCCGATCCGCGCGATCGCGACCACGGCGAGAACCACCATCGCCAGGATGCCGGCTGCCACGGCAGGCAGGAAGACCCTGACCCGCGCTTCCGGGGCTGCCGCAGAAGGTGTATCCTCGTACGCTGTCAGCTCGAACCTCCGGGGCTGCATGACCAGTCGTTGCCTGCCCGGGCTTTCCGCCCTGCCGGCTGAGGATTGTAAGACCGGCCCGGGTCCCGGAGCAATGGCCCGGGTAGGCCGATGATGGAATAAGCCGGGTGCCGAGCGCATATCAGCGTTGAACGACAGACGTCGCTGACGAACGAGCGAGCTACGCGAACTGGATCCGGAAGGAGGAGAGTGAGATGGTCGAGAGGAAGCGTGTCACTGCCGGAGCAATGCTGCTGGTCGGCCTGGCTCTGTGTCTCTGCCCTGCCGCCATGGCTCGGGCGGACGACGAGGCGATGTCGGGAAGGCTCCAGGTGGTGTCCGGCGAGGAGGGAGTCATAGGGGATCTGCCGCTCCAGAGAACGAGTGTCGAGATCACCGTCAGCGGCAACCTGCAGAGGGCAACCGTGCGACAGGTCTACGGCAATCCCTACGACGAGGTGATCGAGGCCGTCTACATCTTCCCCCTGCCGGAAAACGGCGCGGTGGACCGCATGGACATGTACATCGGGGACCGGGCGGTCTATGGGAGGATCTACGAGAGAGAGCTGGCCCGGAACATCTACGAGGACGCGATCGAGGCCGGGCAGACCGCCAGTCTCCTGGAGCAGGAGCGGCCCAACATCTTCACTCAGAGCGTCGGCAACATCCTGCCGGGCGACCGGATCACCATCGAGATCAGCTACGTGGCACCGGTCGGGTACGACGACGGCGTCTACGAGGTCGTCTTCCCCATGGTCGTCGGGCCCAGGTTCATACCGGGCAACCCGCTCGACCTCATCAGGGGCACCGGCTGGGCCTCCCCCACCGATCAGGTCCCCGATGCCGACCGCATCACTCCGCACCTGGTCCCCGAGGGCTACAGGACCGGCTACGACATCGAGGTATCGGTGTTCCTGAACCCCGGCTTCGAGGTCAGGGACCTCGAGTCCGTCAACCACGACATCGATGAGGAGACGGGCAGGAACGGGATCACCGAGGTGAGCCTTGCCGACGATGCGGTGATACCGAACAAGGACTTCGTCCTGAGGTACACCACCGCCTCCGACAGGATAGAGGCCGGTCTGATAACCCACTGCGGCGAGCTGGGCGGGCACTTCATGCTCGTTCTGCAGCCCGACGTAGACGTGGATGTGGACGAGATAGCGCCCAAGGAGATGTTCTTCGTGATCGACTGCTCCGGCTCGATGAGCGGTCAGCCCATCGAGGTGGCCAAGGAGACGGTGAGGCAGTTCGTCAGGGGCATGAACCCGGACGATACCTTCCAGATCATCCGCTTCAGCGAGAATGCAAGCGGAATGTCCAGGCACCCCCTGAGCAACACCCGGGACAACATCGAGAGGGGCATCGGCTACATCAACGGGCTGAGCGGCCAGGGCGGAACCATGATGATAGAGGGCATCAGGGCCTCCGTGGGATACCCCGAGGACACCGGCAGGATCCGTTTCGTCGTCTTCCTGACCGACGGCTTCATCGGCAACGAGGCCGAGATACTGGGCGAGCTGGAGACCACTCTCGGCGACAACACCAGGCTCTTCAGCATCGGCGTCGGCTCCAGCCCCAACAGGTATCTCATCGAAGAGCTCGCGGAGATCGGCCGCGGGCATGCCTACTACGTCGCGCTGGGCGAGGATCCCGAAGACGCTGTCGGAGCCATCTACGAGAAGATCAACAACCCCTACCTCGTGGGCATCGACATCGACTGGGGAAGTCTCTCGGTTCGCGACGTCTACCCGTCGAGGATACCCGACCTCTACGCCGGCGAGCCGCTGGTAATCGTCGGGAGGTACGACAGGGGAGGGAGCGACGAGATATCCATCACCGGAAGGGTGGCGGGCTCGAGATGGCACCGGGAGATGGACGTAAGGCTGCCCGGACAGGAGGAAGCCAACGACGTAGTCGCCACTCTCTGGGCCAGGATGAAGATCGCGGAGCTCTCCAGGGACATGTACACGCCGTCGGGATACGAGCAGTACGATCAAGATCTGGTGGACGAGATAACCGACATAGCCCTGGACTACCAGATCATGAGCCAGTACACCTCCTTCGTCGCCGTGAGCGAGGAGGTTCGCAATATCGACGGTGAGCTGGTGACGGTGGAGGTGCCCGTCAACATGCCCGAAGGCGTCTCCTACGAGGGCGTGTTCGGGGAGGACGGCAGCGGCGCGATCTACTACCCCGCCGGACCGGTGGCCGCGAGGAGCTCCGCGCAGTCTCCCGCCATGAGCGGAGGCGGAAGAGGCCTCGGAGGGGCCTACCTCACCTTCGACGAATGCTGTGAGGAGGACTACTACGGCTGGGATGACAGCGACTACTTCTACGCTGCTACCCCGGTGGTCAGGCTCTCGTCTGCCAGCCCGACCCTCGGCATGCTGCCGTCAACCGTCAGGTCCGCCGTCAGGGCCGTTCTCGACCACGTCGAGGAGGCATACGCGGAGTTCGCTCAGGCCTTCACGGACGACGAGGAGAGCTTCCCGTCGGGCTCGGTGACGTTCGTGCTCAGCGTGAGCGGCACAGGATCAGTCGAGTCGGTATCCGTCGAGAGCTCGGAGCTGGACTCGCCGGGGTTCGAGGAGGAAGTGGCACGCATCCTCGAGACAGCCACGTTCCCCTCCCCGCCCGAAGGAGCCGGGAGCCTGCGCGTGGTGCTCTGCTTCGAGGCGGTCTGGTAGGCGAGCGCCCATCGGTAGACTGCGGGCCGCCGACGGTTCTTCCGTCGGCGGCTCCGCCTTGTTCAGCGAGAGC
>JAFGKQ010000029.1 GCA_016928495.1 Candidatus Fermentibacterales bacterium | reverse complement strand
TCCTGGCTTCCCCTGCGCCCCCTTCGCTGGGGCTACCTGCTGCTCCTGCTGGCGCTCGCGATCGTGTTCCTGATCGGAAGAGGCAGGCGTCCCGGAGAGAGGGTCCGCCTGCTCTCGATCCTGCTGCTGGCAGGACTGCTCCACTCCTTCCAGTCACTGGTTGCGGTCCACTGCGCGCACTACGCCTACGCCCCCTCGGCCTTCTTCGTCGTGCTCCTGATGGTCCTGCTCGCGGGCCCCTACGGCGAGGCCGCCCGCCCGGGGAGAGCGTTCCCGTGGCGGCTGGCGGTGCCTGCCGCGCTCCTGCTCGCCTGGGTGCCCGCGTCCTTCAGGGGGGCCGCCGAGATACGCAGGTCTGGAGAGGAGAGGGAGGCCATCTTCGAAGCCGTCTCGGAGAGGATGGACATGCTCGGGCGAGACGATCTCTCGTTCGTGGTGCTGGTCTCCCGCGAGCAGGCGATCCGCAGGGTCAAGCTGCTCCCGTTCTTCGTCGAGTACCTGGCGGGCCCCGGAAGGGGGGCGGGGTTCAGGTTCGCGGAGGACTCCGCCGTGGTCTCCCGGGGAGATGCGGACGGCCTCGTCGTCTGGGACGGCGATAGCCTCTCCATCCGGCTCTTCGAGCCCTGAGCCCGGTCTCCCTCCCGGGCATCTTGACAAGTAAACAAACGTTTACGATTCTTCTGTCCGGAGGACGGAAGAAGAATGGTCGTGGAGTTCAGAGAGCCCGTCGAGATGATAACCTGCTTCAGGGACGGCGAGGTCATACCCTGCCGTTTCAGATGGCGGGCGAAGGTCCACAGGGTGGACAGGGTCTCGTCTTCCTGGGAGAGCAGGGTCGGTGCCTACAAGCACTATCACTTCCTCCTCAGGACGACTGACGACGACGTCTACGAGCTGCACTTCGACTCGTACGCCCTGAGGTGGGTGCTGGACTTCGAGTACAGGGACGGGGCCTGAGGGAGCGGACGGGAGATGGGAGAGGCCCGGACCATACTCCATGTGGATATGGACGCCTACTTCGCGTCCGTCGAGATACTCGGCAGGCCCGGGCTTCGCGACAGGCCGGTGGTAGTATCCGGCAACCCCTCGCTGCGCACCGTGGTGTCATCCTGCAACTACATAGCCAGGCGTCTGGGCGTGAGATCCGGCATGCCGCTGGCCGCCGCGCTCAGACTGGTTCCAGATGCCGTGATCGTGGAAGGCAGCACGGGCAAGTACGGCACCTACACCCGCAGGATACTGAAAGTGCTTATGGGTTTCACTCCGCTGATAGAGCCCGTCAGCATAGACGAGGTTTTCATCGAGCTCGGGCCTCCGGACGGAAAGGCCGGCGCCTCCATGGTGGCGGTCGGCCTCCAGAAGGCCATACTCCGCGAGACCGGTCTCTGGGCCAGCATCGGCATAGGCGGGAACAAGCTCCTGGCCAAGATGGCCTCGAAGCAGGCGAAGCCCAGAGGCATATGCAGGCTGGAGCCTGAAGACATAACGGAGCTCCCGGTCGACAGGATATGGGGGGTCGGCCCCGAGACGACCGCGGCTCTCCTGCGTTTCGGGATGAGGACCATCGGCGACCTGCGCTCGCTCGACCTGCGGCGGCTCAGGGCGATGCTCGGCGTCCACGGGGAGGTGCTCTTCTTCCTCTGCAGGGGCGTGGATCATACGCCGCTAGTCCCCTGGGACGAGACCGAGCCCCCGAAGTCCATAAGCCACGAGCACACCTTCCACAGGGATGTCGCCACCCCGGGCGAGTACCTGCCCGTGCTGGCTAACATGGCCCGCAAGGTGGCGGGCCGGTCGAGGGACGAAGGCTACAGGGGCAGTATCGTGACCCTCAGGTACAGGCTCCCCAATCTGAAGAGCCACACCAGGGCAAGGCAGGTATCGAAGCCCACGGATCAGGACCAGTTGCTGTTCAGGGTAGCGCGAGAGCTGGCGGAGGAAGCGCTCGGGTTCCCGATAAGGCTCATCGGGGTCTCCCTCGGGGGGCTGGTTCCGGCCTCTTACGGCCAGCTCGAGCTCTTCGAGGAGCCCACCGGGAGGCTCAACCGCATCTCGGACGCCATCAGAAAGAAGTTCGGCGAGAGGGCCGTGCTCAGCGGGAGGTGCCTGGCCGCCTACATGGAGCGGCGTGAAGGGCGGGAGGGAGCCGACAGCCTTCCGCCGGGGCCGCACGCTCCCTATCTTCTCGACCGTGGCGGCAGTCGCAGGACCGGCAGGACGGTCTGAGCGATCGAGCGGACGGCAGTGGATATGACCGAGCAACAGGGTGATGGTCCGGACGGGCTCCTGTGGAACGGCTCGCGGTTCCGCGTAGGCACGTCCGGCTACAGCTTCGACGACTGGGTAGGCCCCTTCTACCCCCCGGGCACCCCGAAGGGCGGCATGCTCGACTACTACTCGACCAGCTTCGACACGGTCGAGGTCAACTCCACCTACTACAGGATACTGCATCCCAGGGTCATGGAGCACATGGCAGCGAAGACCCCGGATAGCTTCCGGTTCTTCGTCAAGCTCCATGGGAGCATGACCCACTCCAGGGACGCCACCGACTCCCAGTGGGCGGACTACGGCGCCATGCTGGGGCCGCTCCGGGAGAGCGGCAAGCTCGAGGGGCTGCTGGCCCAGTTCCCCTATTCGTTCAGGCCCTGCGATGACAGCCTGGGTTACCTGGAGGTCATCGCGGAGAGGACGAGGGGCTCTGCCCCCGTGTCGGTGGAGCTCAGGCACCGCGACTGGTACGTCCCCTCCCTCAGGCCGCGCCTGGCCGGGCTGGGGGTGTCCCTGGTCTCGGTCGATCTGCCGGCCATCGGGAACCTGCCGCCGAGGGAGGCACTAGTCGAGGGTGAGGCTCCCGGCTATGTCAGGTTCCACGGCAGGAACGCCCGCACCTGGTGGAAGGGGGGCGCCGAGCGCTACGACTGGGACTACACCAGGGAGGAGCTCTCGGCCTGGCTGCCGGAGCTCGCTCGCATCGCAGCGAGCTTCCCGGCGGTCTTCCTCTTCTTCAACAACTGCCATGCGGGGCAGGCCGTGAAGAGCGCGGGCCTCATGAGAAACCTGCTTCTGGAAACGGAGAGCGACAAGTGAGACACAGAACCGCGAGACACCCGGAGATCCCGGCAGTTGTGCTTCCCCTGGCAGCGGCGCTCCTCGCGCTCGCCTCCTGCGGGCCCACGGGCCCCGACTTCTCCGTCGGGTTCCCGGTTTTCTCGCTCCAGGACATAGACTGCTCCTCGATGGGTGCCCCGGTGTCCTGCTGCTTCATCGGCTCCTCGCAGGACGGTGTCTTCTGCGCCGGGAGCTTCCTGTGCTTCGTGGACCACGACATGGGCTTCCTGCTCGACACGCTGAGCCTGGGCTACCCTCTCAACGACGTCGGTTCAACGGCGGACGGCGGCTACGCCATGGCGGTCTCCGACGCGATGCTCCACTACGTCAGCAACGATACCTACTACGGCCACGACCCGATCCCCCTGGGCCAGACCTCCCCTGCCCGGTTCCTGCTGCCAAGGCCGCAGGGGGGCGTGGCCTGGGTCGTGCACGAGGACGGCACCGTCACCGTGGTCAACACGCTCAGCTGGACGGTCTCGGGGAGCTTCTCCACCGATGTGGGCAGCGCGACGGCGGCAGCCCTGAGTCCCGATGGCTCGGCCGTGTTCGTGGCGGACCAGAGCGACGCGACCGTGAAGAAGCTCGAGACGTCGGGCTTCACCACCGTGACGGAGTGCGGGACATCCGGCACAGTCCACGACATGGAGACCGGGCCGGATGCCGTCTACGCGGCGGTTGGCTGCGGCAGCGAGATCTGGCTGATCGACCTCGGAACCGGCCAGCACTACGAGACCGTCCCTCTGCCGGCAACGGCGACCAGCGTCGAGGTGACTCCCGACGGCAAGTACGTCTACGCGGGGTGTCCGGGCCAGGGCATAGTCGTCGTCTCGAGGGACGAGGGCAGCGTCGAGGCCACCATCGAGGGCATCGATGTCCCCGAGGACATCAGGGTGTCCCCCGACGGCCACAGGGCCCTGGTCTGCGTCGGCAGCACCATGGACGTCTTCGTGCTGGAGGACTAGCGGGAAGGGGTCAGTTGACGTCGCCCAGGTATGTCCCGGGCAGGCTCTCGCCCCTGGCCAGCATGGGTATCAGCCCGGCGAGCACCGACGGGTAGATCCGCCGGTCCCCCGTGCCCGCGAAGGTCGCGAGGTCCTCGACCGGAACCCACTCGAAGCCGGTCTGCCAGGCATCCGGGCTCGATCCGCCGGCAGCAGTGTCTGGGGTCACCCTGCCGTCCAGGATCCTGCCCTCGAACATGAACTCGACCTGGTGGACGTCTCCCTCCTCCAGGCAGAACTCGTGGTTCCTCGCGATGTAGTCCCGCACGAGCAACAGCCTGCCGACATCGACCGAGTAGCCGGTCTCCTCCAGCACCTCGCGGCGCGCGGCGTCCCTCAGGGTCTCCCCGAAGCGCTGGCCGCCCCCGGGAAGCAGGAAGAAGTCGCCCAGCGCGTCGCGGTTCCTGGTCAGGAGCACCCTGCCGTCGAAGCCGATCACGATGACCTTGCAGGAGTTGCGCTTCCGTTTGCCACCGGTGCCGGGATCGGGCTCGAAGGGCTGCTGCCTGGTGCCCGGCTCGCCGCTCACCAGGCGCCGATCCCGGTATAGGCGCGCCAGACGGCGTCACCCAGGAACAGGGAGAAGACGGATCCCAGGGCGAGGAAGGGTCCGAACGGGACCGGAACCCTCTTGTCCCGCCCGGCGAGGACTATGAGGGCCACCCCGGTGAGGGCACCCGTCAGGAAGGCCGCGAAGAGCGCCACCGCTGTCCTCTCCGGTCCCAGGAAGGCGCCCATGCAGGCCGCGAGCTTCACATCGCCCCAGCCCATCCCTCCCTGGAAGCCCTCTCCGTCTGTGTCGTGGTCGAGGCCCTCGGGGGTCTTCGTGTAGCCCGGCCTGCGTGCGAGCACCAGGGAGGCCACGAGCCTTATCAGCAGGAAGAGCGCCAGTGCGGAGGCGGAGGTGAGCAGGCTCCTGAGAATGCCCACGCCACCGGGGAGCAGAGAGAAGGCCAGCCCTGCCGCGGCGCCGCCCAGGCTCACCTCGTCCAGCACTATCCAGAACCTCAGGTCCACCACCGCCGTCAGGATCATGAGCGAGACGAAGACCATGTCCCTGACCAGCAGGATGTCCTGGCCCCTGACGGCTGCGGCGGCCAGGAAGAGAAGCCCCGTGAGCAGCTCGACTGCCGGGTACTGCGGGGATATGCGCATCCGGCAATGGCGGCACCTTCCTCTGAGCAGGAGGTAGCTGAGCACCGGCAGGTTGTCGAACCAGGCGATGGGCCTGCCGCAGCCCGGGCAGTGGCTGGCCGGCCTCACGATGCTCTCCCCCCTGGGCAGCCTGAGCGAGACCACGTTGAGGAAGCTGCCCACGGCGAGGCCGAATAGGCCTGAGAAGAGAAGAAGCAGCAGTTGACGAGCTGTCTCCGGTAGCATTGCCAATCCCACAATGTTTAGTATATGTTAAACGTCAGTGAGCTGACCGGACGGGGAGATTCTAGTCTGCCACCCCGTTACACGGCAAGACTTGATATCTTCACCTACTGGTTGTATATACCCCGGAAAGTTCCGGATGTGGCTCACAGGTTGACAACCGGGAGGCAGCCAGGGTGGCGGCCGCCCGAAACCTAGCAGGAGGGGGTTCCCGTGAGATACGCACTCGTTGCGCTCATAGCGGTTACCTTTGTGGCTCTGGCCGGCGAGTTCGCCACCGGCGGGAGCGAGCTCTGGAAGTTCAAGGGCTATAGCTTCGCTACGGCCTACATGTACGGCATGGAAGACGCCGATCCGGACATGGAGTTCTTCGCCATGACCGACCTGGCCTGGCTTCCCATGGTCAACGACTACCTGGACGCCAAGGTCGAGGCCAAGCTCTACAGCTACGATGGCGTCATCCACCTGGAGGACGTCTACCTCAACCTCCACTTCTCCGACCAGGTCTGCCTGCAGGGCGGCCAGTTCAAGCAGCCCATAGGCTACGGCTACCTCGAGAGCGGCTCGGGCCTCCGGTTCCTTCACCGTCCTCTCTACACCGACTATGCCGGCTTCGGCATCTACGGCGGCCGTGACATCGGCTTCGGCCTCCTGACCGACTTCGGCATGGGCGGCATAGACCTCACCTACACCAACGGCTCCGGCGCCAACCAGATGGAGAACGACAGCAACAAGATGGTCCATCTCCATGGCTGGGCCATGCCGGCCGAGTGGGTGGAGATCGGCGGCTCCTTCGCGATGTACAGCGCCGATGACCCTGCCGACACCACCGAGACCTTCAGCACCAACGGCTTCGGCGGCTACGCAGTCGTCGACTACCCGGCCAGCCCCAGCATCGACGTCGGCTTCATCGCCGAGTACCTCAGCCTTGGCTGGTGGGGTCCCGAGGTCACGGGCACCGAGACGAAGAGCGCCGGTATCTACACCGTCGAGCTCAACGCCAACTTCGGCGTCGAGAACGCCTGGATCCTCACCGGTGTCCAGCCTGCCGTCCGCTACGAGCAGGTCGACCCGGCCACGCAGTTGCCCGAGGGCGCTGGCGATCCCGAGGACAACTATGGCGCCATCGACTTCTGCCTGAACCTCCACATGACCAGCATGAACACGCTGCAGATCGGTGCGAGGAACTACAGCTACGAGTTCGAGGACATGGACGGCTACACCGACATCTACCTCAACTGGAGGATGAAGTTCTAGGGCTTCGAGTCCAGACCGTCGCAAGAGCAAGCCGAAGGGCCCGGTTCCGCCGGGCCCTTCGAGCTTTCCGGCGTTTTCCGTGGACGAGCGGCCCCGCGTGGAGTAGTTTAGCCCCTGGGCGCGCCCCGCCGGGTCGCGGGCGTTGCGAAACCCCGCCGGTGTTGCTACAAAGGTCGTGAAGGGCCCCTCACCAAGGAAAGCGAGCCTCCATGGAGAACGACGGCGAAGGCGTAGCGCAGGGCCCTGCAGAGCCCTCCCCGGCGGGCAGGGGTGAGATAAGCTGCACCAACTGCGGAGCCCCGGTGCCCTATCTGGAGGGCGAGTCGGTTCTCACGTGCGGCTACTGCGGCACAACCAGCATGATCGCCGGCTTCGACAAGATAGTCAGGGTCGAGTCGCACTACGTGCTCCCGGCGCAGCACAACGAGGATGGCGCCCGGGCGAAGATCTTCGCCTGGATGAAGAAGGGCATGTTCAAGGCCCGCAACCTGGCCGACACCGCCAGGTGGACCGGCTCGGATGGCCTGGTGCTGCCCTTCTGGGTGGTGAAGAACACGGCCACCACCAACTGGCGGGGCATGAACAAGAAGACCCGCACGGTCGGCTCGGGCAAGCAGCAGAAGCGCGAGGAGTACTGGGAGCCGGCGAGCGGGCAGTTCACCGAGGAGTATAGCTGGCCCATCTACGCCCGCGAGGACGAGGCCAGCCTCTGGGGCATGGAGGCCCTGAAGCCGGGGCGCCCGAAGGTAAAGGCGGACTGGGGCAGGTTCTTCCTGGGATTCGGAATGGGCTCGTCCTCCAGCGGGAAGACGGATCTTCTCGAGGGCAGGGAGGAGTTCGACCTCGAGAAGATCAGGGGCATGAAGATACTCAACGGCCAGATCCCCCAGAAGCGCGCCGAGGACCTGGCCAGGAACGATGTGATCAACCTGCATGCCGACAAGGCGAAGAGCCGCGCAACCAGGATCACCGATTGCGACACGACCGTCAGTGTCCTGGGGGTGGACCTGGTCTACGTGCCGCTCTGGGAGTTCGAGTACCAGTGGGAGGGCAGTCCCTACCATGTTCTCGTGAACGGCAACACCGGGGACATCATAGCCGGGGAGGCGCCGGTCGGCCCCTGGTCCAAGGTAACGATGCTCTCCATCTACATGGCCATACTGGCAGTGCTCTCGGCCCTGCTGGTGAAGGACGGAGGGTGGATCGGCTCGATCGTCTTTGCCGCGATCGCCGTGGGTTACGGCCTCTGGACCGCCTTCCTCAGGAAGAGGTGATCAGGACACCGGACGGGCCTTTCGAGGCGCGGAACCCGTCGGAATCCGCGGGGTAGTGACTGAGGCCCCGGGCCATGAGCCCCGAGGCCTTGCCCAGCACACCAGCGCAAGCTCTGCCCCGGCCCCGGCGCCCGATGGCAGCCTGCGGGCAGTAGCGACCGGGAGAACATGAAGATCACAGACTCGGCCATTTCCCGCCCCGTAGCCCTGACCGTTCTCAGTGTGGTCGCGGCGGTCCTGGGTGCCATAGCGGTTCTCAAGATGCCGGTGGACCTGCTTCCCAGCATCGAGTACCCCAGGCTGACGATCGAGACCACCTTCCCCTCCGCAAGCCCCTACGAGGTCGAGCGTCTGGTGACGGATCCACTCGAGGAGTCGCTCGCCGGGGTCAGGGGCCTCCGCGGCTACACCTCGCGCTCCTATGGCGACAGGAGCCGCATTACCCTCGAGTTCGACTGGGGAACCAGGATGGACTTCACCCGGCTGGAGGTCCGCGAGAAGCTCGACATCGCGAGCTGGGGGCTGCCCGACGATGCCGGCAGGCCGACTCTGGTCGAGTACGATCCCTCCCGAAGGCCCTTCATGGAGATCCTTCTCACCCGTGAGGGCGACTGGACCGAGACCAGCGACTTCGCGAGGAGGGTCATCACCACCAGGATCGAGCAGATCGACGGCGTTGCCGCCTGTGAGCTCGAGGGCGGGGCCGACCCCGGGGTCTACGTCCGTCTGAGGGATGGCGCCGTGGAGGAGCTCAACCTCGACCCGCAGATCATCTCCATGGCCCTCACCGGCGCCAACCTCACCCTGCCCGGCGGCCTGGTTCGCGACGGCGAGAAGGAGTTCTTCCTCTCCCTCGACGGCGAGTTCAGGGACCTCAGCGATGTCGAGAGCACCGTCATAGGCTTCAGGGGAAGCAGCCCGGTGCTGCTGCGCGACGTAGCCGAGGTCAGTCTCGAGGAGAAGCCCCCCACCGAGTGGGCCAGCTTCAACGGGGACAGGTGCCTGATCCTCCTCGTCAGGAAGATGGCCGAGTCCAACACGGTCGAGGTAGCCGGAGACGTCGGGGAGATACTCGACCAGCTCCGGGCGGAGTATCCCGAGATCACCCTCGAGGTCATACAGAGCGATGCCGAGTTCATAACCGACTCGGTGGGCGGCGTGGTGGAGGCGCTGATAATAGGAGCGCTGCTGGCCTTCGGTGTGCTCTTCTTCTTCCTGAGGGACTGGAAGAGCCCCCTTATCCTGGGCCTGTCTCTTCCGCTCAGCATAGCCCTGGCTCTCTTCCTGCTCCATCTGTGCGGCGTCACGATAAACGTGATGTCCCTGGGCGGGCTCGCCCTGGGGACCGGCCTGCTGGTCGACAACGCGGTCGTGGTCCTCGAGGCGATCTACCGCAGGCGGGAGGAAGGCCTGGGCAGGCTCGAGGCTGCCAGGTCCGGCACGGGCGAGGTGGGAAAGGCGATCACCGCCAGCACGCTCACCACGATCATCGTGTTCTTCCCCGTCGTGTACCTCGAGGGCATTGCCAGTCAGCTCTTCAGGGACCAGGCCCTCGCGGTGGGCTTCGCCCTGCTTGCGAGCCTTCTCGTCGCGGTCACGCTGATCCCTTCACTTGCAGCCCGAGTAGGCAGGAAGAAGGGCTTCGAGGACACGACGGGCAGGCTGAAGCACTCCTATTCCGAGTGGCTACGGCTGCTGATGCGCCGTCCGGGACTGGTGCTGCTCGTCGCGGTCTGCGTGCTGGGTGTCGCGCTCGTCGGCGCGACCCTGCTGCCGATGCAGCTCCTGCCATCCGTGCCTGTCGATCAGCTTGACCTGCGTTTCTCCGCTCCGCCCGGGACCTCGATGCAGCAGCTCGTCGGGCTCTCGCAGACGGCCGTCGACCTCTGTCTGGAGTCGGGTGCGGGCAGTGTCTGGGCAAGGCTGGGCGTAAGGGCGGAGGAGGGCGTGGATGCCGTGCTGACCGCTTCCTATTCGGGCACGGAGGAGGCGGCCCGAGCGGCGCCCCTTCTGCGCGACGCATGGCAGTCCTTCTACGATTTCGATCTGCTCGTCGAAGAGAGGGAGACCCTTCTCGGCGAGATACTGGGCGGAGGCAGCGACCTCACCGTCTTCGTCGAGGGCGAGCTCCTCGAGGTGGACCGGCTGGCCGCCGAGGCCCTGGCCGCGGGAGCGGAGGCTCTTCCCGCCGTCAGGGAGGCCGACCCGGACTATCTCGAGGGCACGCCGGAGATAGTGCTGAGAGTGGATCAGCAGCTCCTCGAGCTTCTCGGCGTCAGTGCCGGGGAGATCGGGGACTTCGTGGAGAGCATGGCCCGCGGCATGCCGGCCACCACCTACTACCGGCAGGACGAGAGGGTGGACGTGCTTCTGCTCACCGGCGCCGGTGAGGGCATTGCCTTCGAGAGCCTGCTGAATCGCTGTTTGCCCACGTCGGGCGGGCTGGTGCCGGTCTCCAGGCTTGTCGAGTGGGACAGGAGGCAGACGCCGGGCTTCATCGAGCACTACCAGGGCAACAGGGCGGTCGCTCTGAGCATCGAGGCCACCGGCAGCAACCTGGCAGGGCTCGCCAGGGGGGTCGAGGCTCTGGGCGAGTCGCTTCTCGCCGGGGTGCCCGTTTCCCTGAGGATGGGGCCGGAGATGGAGGAGATGGAGAGGACGACCGAGGGGCTGCTGTTTGCCGCCCTGCTTGCCGTCGGGCTGGTCTACGTCCTTCTGGCTGCCCAGTTCGAGTCCTTCCGGGAGCCCTTCGTGATAATGTTCACGGTACCGATGGGCATAATCGGGGTCGTGGCCGCCCTCTGGCTGGCCGGCCAGAGCTGGAACGCCCTCTCCGGCATCGGGCTGGTGGTGCTGTCGGGCATAGTCGTCAACGACGGCATACTGCTGGTCGAGCGCATCTCCCAGGTGAGGCGGGAGGGAGCCGCTCCGGTGGATGCGGTGCTGAGGGCCGCAAGGGACAGGTTCAGGCCCGTCATCATGACCACCGTCACCACCGTGCTCGGGCTTCTCCCGATGGCCCTGGGCATAGGCGCCGGAGCCAGCCTCAGGCAGCCTCTGGCCATAGCGATCATCGGGGGCATAAGCGTTGCTACCCTGCTCACGCTGGTCCTCGTTCCCATGCTCTACCTGCTGGTGGCCGGAGGAAAGGGAGCCCTTCGCCGCGCCCATGATTAGGACAGTCCTCAACCGTCCGAGAGGCACGTCCGTGGTCTTCGCGGCCCTGCTGCTCCTGGCAGCGGTTTCCTTCACCAGGATACCCATAGAGGGCACCCCCGAGACGACGCTGCCCTCGCTCAACGTCGTGACCATCTGGCAGGGGGCCGCGCCCGAGGCCGTCACGGAACAGCTCACCAGGCCCATCGAGGAGGTAGCCAGACAGGTCGAGGGAGTCGAGGAGATCTCCTCGAGGAGCGAGGCCTCCCAGAGCATGGTGACCGTTTCGTTCGCCAAGGGCACCGACATGGATGTCGCGGCAATGGAGCTCACGGAGCGAATCTCCCTCATCCGCGAGGACCTTCCCGACGGCGTCCTGCCCTCGACGGTGAGCCAGTCAGTCCCCAGGGAGATGGAGAGCGAAGGCTTCCTCATCTACGCACTTACGGGGGCGGAGAAGACCGTTCTGGTCGCGCTGGCCGAGGACGTGATCAAGCCGAGGCTCGAGAGACTGGAGGGTGTCAGCTCGGTCTTCATAGAGGGACTCGGGGAAGAGCAGATCGTGGTCGACGTAGACCTGGAGACGATGCGGGCACTCGACCTGACGCTCTCGGAGGTCGCCGAGGGGATAAGGTCCGGCCTGATAGACCGCAACGTCGGGGTCGCAGTGGATTCCTCGGGCCTCGAGACCGTGATCAGGGTGAGCACCCTGCCCTCGACCATCCGGGACTTCTCCAGGATGGTGGTGGCCGTCCGCGGCTCCCGCTTCGTCACGCTGGGCGACATCTCCAATCGCATAGTCCAGGAGTTCAACGAGAACAGGCAGAGCATCTTCCGCTACAACGGGCTGGACCAGATCAGCCTTCAGGTGGACCGGTCTCCCGGCAGCAATGCCGTAAGGGTCGCCGGCAGCGTCAGGTCCGAGGTACGCGAGCTCCAGGGCGAGCTGCCGGAGGGGGTAGGGCTCGAGATCACCGAGGACGGCACCGAGAGCATCAGGGAGGACCTTGGTGATCTCTCCTGGAGGGCCCTGCTCAGCCTTGGCGGGATCATCCTGGTGCTTCTGCTGCTCAACCCGCGGTTCCAGTCGACCCCTCTGATACTCAGCTCGATCCTGTTCTCCGCTGCCCTGGCAGTGACGGCCGTCTACCTGGTCGGCTACAGCATCAACGTGCTGACCCTCAGCGCCCTGGCCATCGCGTTCGGCCTCCTGGTGGACGGAGCCGTGGTCGTGATGGAGTCCATAGGCTACAGGAGGCGGCAGGGGCTGGAGCCCCTGAAGGCTGCCGAGATCGGCGCGAGGGAGGTTGCGCTGCCCGTCCTCGGCGGCATCCTCACTACCATGGTCGCCTTCGTGCCCCTCCTTGCGAGCCAGGGCACGCTCAGGCTCTACTACAGGCCCTTCGCCTTCACCGTGGCATCCACGCTTGCCGCATCCTACCTGGTCTGCCTGACTCTCGTGCCGTCGCTCGTGGGGCACTGGAAGTCGCGGGGCTGGTTCAGGGTCCGGAGATGGGATGTCGGACTCGGCAGGGCCATCGCGGTTCTGC